>CBDVCO010000027.1:0-19630 GCA_965372515.1 uncultured bacterium
TTATGGCAAAAGATAAAAAAGAAAAAAAAGAAACAAAGCCTAAGAAGGCCGCGCCCAAGAAGCCAAGTACTAAGGTAGAACCGAAGGTAGAGGCTACGCCTAAAGAGGTTGCGCCGGAAGTCGCCGAAGGCGCAGTAGAGGCAATGGCCGAGGAGCTTCCCTGGGAGCCGAAGATCACGGCGCTGGTATGCAACTGGTGTACCTACGCCGGAGCGGACCTTGCCGGAACGAGCCGTATGGACTATAAGCCGAACGTGCGCATCATTAAACTTCCGTGCACGGGCCGTATAGACCCGCTCTTTATAATCAAGGCCTTTGAAAACGGCGCGGACGGTGTGCTGGTCTCAGGCTGCCATCCCGGAGACTGCCACTACTCCACAGGCAACTACCACGCGCGGAGGCGTTGGATGGGATTTAACACTCTTATGGAGTTTATTGGTATCGACATGCGAAGGCTTCATTTTTCGTGGGTCTCGGCATCCGAGGCGATCAAGTGGGTCGACCTGGTAAATAATATTACGGACGAGGTGAAAGCTCTCGGGCCGTTTGTGGATTATCAGGAGATAAATTTTTAGGTAGAGGAATGTTTTAATGGAAAAAGCTTTAAGAGAAGAGGCCAGGAGGCTACTTACGGACGGCGAGGTCGCTGTCGTAATCGGTTACGGCTGGAACAAGCGAAAGACCATGACGACGCCGGTCATTATCCGTAAGCCCGAGGACGCGGACCGGCTCATCTTTAACGCCCAGTGCGTAAATAACCTCTCCATATATCTTACGCGTAAGTATAAGGACATTCAGGCGCTGGGCAAGCCCGCGATCGTGGCCAAGGGGTGCGATATAAAGAATATCGCGGTCTGTATAAGCGAGGGCCAATTTAAGCGCGAGGACGTCTATATAATCGGCGTTACCTGCGAGGGAGTCGCCTATAAGCAGGAGCTATTAAAAGACGGGGCAAAGCTAAACGAGAAGATAATGCCCGTTAAGTGCCTGAACTGCGACGTGCGTAACCCGCATATAACGGATGTGGTAATAGGCGAGAAGTCCGACTTTGTGCCGCCCGAAGAACCGACGGGCATAGTCTTCGATATGATAAAAAAGATAGACAAGATGGACTCCAAGGGGCGCTGGGATTTTTGGATGGACCACTTTAAAAGGTGCATAAAGTGCTACGCCTGCAGGCAGGCATGTTCGCTCTGTTACTGCGAGCGCTGTATAACCGAGAAGAATATGCCCCAGTGGATAGAGACGAGCGCCACGGCGAGGGGCAACCTCTCGTGGAACCTCATCAGGGCGCAGCACCTTACCGGACGCTGTACCTTCTGCGGGGAGTGCGAGAGATCGTGTCCGGCCAATATCCCTTTAAATATTATCAATCAGAAGATGGTCCTGGCTGTAAAAGAGGACTTTGACTATAAGGCGGGCTACGACCCGCAGGAGCACCCGCCGATGATCGTTTACAGGGAAGACGATAAGGAGAGTTTCATAAAATAAGATGACGAAGCGGACTACAAAAACCTTTAAGAAAGCCGACATCGCAAAGCTCATTGGTGAAGTCACCAGGGGCGGCGCGCTATTTATCGCGCCTATTCAGGAAGGCGGCTATGTCTCTTATAAGCCGGTTTCCGATATCTCCGAGGTGGTCTTTGACTACGTGATCCCGACGAAGTCCTTTAAGGAGTTCCTATTTCCTCAGACCGAGAGCGTGGTGCGCTTCAGTATTGGCCAGCACTCCGTTGACCTGGAGCCCGTTGAGCCCGACGCCAGGGAGAGGGTGATCTTCGGCGCCCGGCCGTGTGACGCGGCGAGTGTGGCCTCTTTAAGATCGGTCGCAACATGGGACTATATAGACGAATACTACACAAAGCGCGAGGACGCGGCTACGGTAATAACAGTGGCATGTACTACAGGGGACGACTCGTGTTTCTGTACCGCGGTGGAGCTTACGCCAGATACAAGAGAGGGTTCGGATATTATTCTCCTTGAGACCGAGGGTGAGGCTTACACCGTAGAGGCGCTCACCAGCAAAGGCGAGGACTTCGTAAAAAAACATAAGGATATCTTTTCAGACGATAAGCCCGCGAAAGCTCTGGCGATATTCGAGCCGGAAAAACTCGACGGGGTCGACCTAAAAAAGATAAGCGCGGTGCTAAAGGATACAGAGCATTACGAAGACCCTTTGTGGCAGGAGCTTGCCAGTAAGTGCTTCGGGTGCGGCTCCTGTACATATGCCTGCCCGACCTGTCATTGCTTCGATATAACCGACGAGGGCACGGCCTACGAGGGCGAGCGTAAAAAGAACTGGGACGCGTGCCAGTTCGATCACTTCACGCTCCACGCCGGAGGGCACAACCCGCGCGACGCGCAGTACAAGAGGTGGCGTAACCGATTCATGTGTAAGTTCCATATCTATCCCGAAAAGTTCAAGACCAAGGGGTGCGTTGGCTGCGGCAGGTGCATACGGGTCTGCCCGGTAAGGCTCGATATCACCGAGGTGATGGAGGCCGTAAGCGCGAAGTAGATTTTTATAATTAAAACTAATTTTTAGAGCACCCATTTTTGAATTTTTTAAATTATTTTGGACGGGAAAGCATTGATGACAAATATATACGTACCCGAGCTTTTAACTATAGAAGACGTCGTGGATGAGGCCCCTGGTGTCAGGACCTTTCGCCTGGTATTTAAGGACGAGTGGCTGCGCGATTCTTTCGCGTTCAAGACCGGCCAGTTCGCCCTCTACTCGGCATTCGGCTACGGAGAGTCGACATTTTGTATTGCGTCATCGCCCACTCAGCACGGCTTTATCCAGTGCACTTACAGGGCGACGGGCCGCGTTACGACGGCGCTCTTTGATCTTTCTATCGGCGACACCATAGGTTTTCGAGGCCCTTACGGCAATAGCTTCCCGGTCGATGAGTGGAAGGGCAAGAATATGGTCTTTATCGCCGGCGGCATCGGGCTGCCGCCCGTAAGGTCGGTCCTCAGGTACTGCCTCGACAGGCGTGAGGATTATGGTGACATTACCCTCGTCTACGGAGCGAGAACTGTAGATGACCTCGTATATAAGAACGAGCTTAAGCACTGGGACGATAGGGCCGATATAAATATCATTAAGGCGGTCGACCCGGGCGGTGAGACTCCGGATTGGGACGGCAAGGTCGGCTTCGTGCCGACGGTACTCGAAGAGACCGCCCCGAGCGCGGAGAATACCATAGCGGTAATATGCGGCCCGCCGATCATGATAAAGTTCTCTCTTAATGCGCTGGAAAAGCTGGGTTTTAAAGAGGAAAGCGTATATAGTACACTCGAGAACAAGATGAAGTGCGGCGTTGGAAAATGCGGCAGGTGCAACGTGGGCGACGTTTATATTTGCAAGGAAGGCCCGGTCTATAGCGCCGCCGAGATAAAGAATATGTATAACGATTTTTAGGAGATAATCTGATGGCCAAAAAAAAGATGATAAAGATACTTGCGACAGGTGACAGGACCATCCCGCCCGAGGGCGCGAAGATGATACCCATATATATTATGGGCAAGCAGTACATGGTTCCCGAAAGCCTGACCATCATGAAGGCTATCGAATACTCGGGCTATAAATACACGAGGGGCTGCGGATGCAGGGGCGGCATATGCGGCGCCTGCGCTACCTTCTACCGTATCGAGGGCAACTATAAACTAAAGACAGGGCTCGCTTGCCAGACGGTCGTCGAGGAGAATATGATACTCGCGCAGATGCCCTTTTTTCCGTCGAACAGGCCGAACTATAAGCTCGACGAGATCAAAGAAGAGCCGCACGAGAAACTCAGAAGTCTATACCCCGAGGTCTTCAAGTGCGTGGGTTGCGGGACTTGCTCTAGGACCTGCCCCATGGATATAGATGTCATGGACTATATCGCTCTTATGAAGAGGGGCGATCTTAAGGGCGCGGCCCTGAAGAGCTTCGATTGCGTCATGTGCGGCCTTTGCGCCGCAAGATGCCCGGCGCAGATATCGCAGTTCACCGCGGCCATGTTCGTTAGAAGGCTCTACGGTAAGTACGTCGTTCCAAAGGCCGAACATCTGGAAACGCGCGCCGAAGAGGTGAAAAGCGGTAAGTACGAAAAGATGCATAAGGAACTGGCTAAGATGAAGCCGGAAGACGTAAAGCAACTCTACGTGGACAGGGAACGTGAGCCGGATATGAGCGAACAGGGTAAATGGATGCCCGACGATAAGGAACATCTATAGATTTAAAGCTAGAAGGGGGTTTGGGGGAAGACTTTCTGCATATTGTTTCCCCCGGTATAATACGTCCCACAGTCTTTTGGAGGTTGGTATGAGCGGATACAACAAAGAATTTCAGGAGCTAATAAAGAAGGTAGAGGCCACTCGTCCCGCGCGTCTTGAGATGGCGCGGGCGGGCGAGAGTTTTCCCGCGCTTACCATGAAGCAGCGCGAAGAGTGGCTTGGGAGTTACCATCCTGATTATAAGGATAAGGGGCGGCGCGCCGTGCTGGTCGGCCCGAACAAGGGCGACGTCTTCCCTGAAGAAATTAGCGCGCTCCTGGAGTCCAGGAGCAGGGTCGCGGGGCTTGGTATCGATCTGACAAAGGCCGATTATGAGACCGATGTCTTGATCCTCGGTGCGGGCGGCTCGGGAACGGCCGCGGCTCTAAGCGCTGCGGACGCGGGGCTAAGCGTTATACTCTCGACCAAATTAAGGCATGGGGATTCCAACACGGTAATGGCCGAGGGCGGCATACAGTGCGCCGATCAGGAGGGAGACTCGCCTTATTATCATTATCTTGACGTCGTAGGCGGCGGTCATTTCACGAACCAACCCGATCTGGCGGCGGCGCTCACGAACGACGCGCCTTTGATAGTCCACTGGCTCGAGGGCATGGGGATGCTCTTTGACAAGCTTCCCGACGGCAGGATGAAGGTCCGCCACGGCGGGGGCACTTCCAGGAAGAGGATGCATTCGGCGGGTGATATGACGGGCGCCGAGATCATGAGGGTCTTACGCGACGAGGCCAAAAATCGTGACACAGATATCAAACTGCTTGAGTTCTCCCCGGCAGTAGAACTTATTGTCGACGAGGACGGTAGCGTCTGCGGAGCGGTTCTAAATAATCTTGAGACCAAAGAGTATTATGTCGTTCACGCGGGAGCGGTCGTTATCGCCACCGGCGGTTTCGGGAGAATTCACATTCAGGGCTTTCCAACGACCAACCACTACGGCGCGACCGCCGACGGTATAGTAATGGCCTACCGCGCGGGCGTCGCGCTTAAGGATTTCGACTCTATCCAGTACCACCCGACCGGCGCTATATTTCCGGAGCAGAACGTGGGCCTGCTTATAACCGAGAAGGTCAGGGGGCTTGGGGCGCAACTGGTAAACGTCGATGGCGAGCAGTTCTGTTTTCCGCTTGAGCCGCGTGATGTTGAGAGCTCGTGCATCATAAGGGAGTGCCTTGATATCGGCGCGGGCGTGATGACGCCGACCGGCAGGGCAGGTGTCTGGCTGGATTCCCCGATGATAGATATGCTCCACGGCGAGGGTACTGTCAGGAAGGAACTTCCGGCCAAGTACATACAGTTTCGCCGTTACGATATAGATATCAGCAAGGTCCCGATGCTCGTCTACCCGACGCTCCATTACCAGAACGGCGGTCTTTTGATAGATGACGGGTGCGCTACTACCGTAAAAGGGCTCTATAGCTCGGGCGAGGTCGCAGGCGGTGTACACGGCAGAAACCGCCTTATGGGTAACTCACTTCTTGACGTGCTGGTTTTCGGCAGGCGCGCGGGTCTTAAGGCCGCGGAGTTCGCTAAGGGTATAAAAGGTAAGAAGAAGGCAAAGCCCACGCTCAAGCACGTTGAAAAGTTCAACAAAGAGATAGAGAAGGCGGGCATTAAGGAGCCGATGGAGGGCCCCCTGGTCCTGCCGGACTATACCCCGGAGCATGTGAGCAGCAGAAGGTGGGGCTGATAATATACGCTTGACGCGACACTAAGGCCGGTTTTATTGACTAATGGGTGGTTTTCGGGCTAAATTGCTTGTCTTGAACTCCAAAACGTGGTATTTAAATAGCCCTCACCAGCTAGGTCAAATTAGTTCCAATCTGTAAAATTTTGTCTCTTTCAGGGGAATTTAGTGAATATACACGAATATCAGGCCAAGGAGATACTTAGAAAGTTCGGCGTCGCCGTGCCGAACTCCCGGGTGGCGTTCAGCGCCCAGGAGGCCGAGGACGCGGCAAAGGAGTATCTCGCCGACAGGCCCGTATGCGTGGTAAAGGCGCAGATACACGCCGGCGGCAGGGGCAAGGCCGGGGGCGTAAAGCTCGTTAAGAGCGCCAAGGAGGCCGCTGAGGTCGCCAAGGAGCTCCTGGGCAAGGTGCTCGTTACCCACCAGACCGGCCCTGAGGGCAAAGAGGTAAAGAAGGTACTCGTCGAAGAGGGCTCTGATATCGAACGCGAGCTCTATCTCGGTATGGTCATAGACCGCGAGACCCAGAGGGTGGTCGTCATGGCCTCCACAGAGGGCGGCATGGAGATAGAAGAGGTCGCCGCACAGACGCCTGAGAAGATATTAAAGGTATTTGTAGACCCGGTGGTGGGGCTTATGCCCTATCAGGCGAGGCTTATAGCCTTCGGCCTGGGGCTTGAGAAGAAGCAGGTCTCAAAGGGCGTAAAGTTCATGCTCGCGCTCTACTCTGCCTTTGTGAAAACCGACGCCTCGATGATCGAGATCAACCCGTTGGTCATTACCAAGGATGAGGATCTTATCGCGCTTGACGCGAAGATCGGCTTTGACGACAGCGCGCTCTTCAGGCATAAGGATATTGAGGAATTAAGAGACCTGGACGAAGAGGACCCGAACGAATTGGAGGCCTCGAGGCACGGGCTTAATTACGTGACGCTCGACGGTAATATCGGGTGCATGGTAAACGGCGCGGGCCTGGCCATGGCAACGATGGACATTATAAAGCTTTACGGCGCGAACCCGGCGAATTTTCTCGACGTCGGCGGCGGCGCCAACAAGGAGCAGGTAACCACTGCTTTTAAGCTCCTCATGGGCGACGCGAAGGTAAAGGCGGTGCTCGTAAATATCTTCGGCGGCATTATGAGGTGCGATATCATCGCCGACGGCATAGTGGCCGCGGCCAAAGAGGTAGGCCTTGAGATACCTCTCGTTGTGAGACTTCAGGGCACGAATGTCGACATCGGCAGGAAGACTTTAGCTGAGAGCGGATTAAATATTATAACAGCAGAGCATATGGACGAGGCGGCCGAGAAGGTCGTCGCGGCAATTAATTAACGGAGTATCGGTGAGCATACTTATAAATAAAGATACCAAGGTCATCTGCCAGGGCATAACCGGAGAGCAGGGTACATTCCACTCGAAGCAGATGCTGGAGTACGGCACCAATATGGTCGGAGGGGTTACGCCCGGTAAGGCAGGTCTGGACGTTGAGGGCATTCCGGTCTTTAATACCGTAGACGAGGCCGCTAAGAAGACTGGCGCCGACGCGACGGTCATCTACGTACCACCGCCCTTTGCGGCAGACGCTATCATCGAGGCGGTCGACGCGGGAATTGAGCTTGTTATTTGTATAACCGAAGGCATCCCCGTGGTCGACATGGTGAATGTGAGGCGTTTTATGGAGGGTAAGGCTAGCCGGCTCGTCGGCCCGAACTGCCCCGGTGTCATTACGCCCGAGGAATGTAAGATAGGCATAATGCCCGGCCATATCCATAAGAAGGGCTCTGTAGGGGTGGTCTCAAGGAGCGGTACGCTAACTTACGAGGCGGTCGACCAGCTTACGCGCCTTGGGCTTGGTCAATCCACTTGCGTCGGCATAGGCGGCGACCCGGTAAACGGGACGAACTTCCTGGACGTGCTGGAGCTATTCAATGACGACCCCGACACCTCGGCCATAGTGATGATAGGGGAAATTGGCGGAACGGCAGAGGAAGAGGCGGCTGAATTTATAGCAAAGCACGTGAAGAAGCCGGTTGTCGGATATATCGCCGGAGTCACCGCGCCCAAGGGTAAGCGCATGGGCCACGCCGGAGCGATTATCAGTGGAGGAAAGGGCACGGCTGAAGATAAGACCGAGGCCATGAAGAAAGCCGGTATCGCGGTAACCGACAGCCCGGCGACGATAGGCGCTACGTTAGTGGAGCTTTTGGAGAAGGTTTAATATCTGTAGGGCGATACTTAAATAAACGCAGCAAGCAATAATAAATTCGGAGGAGATATGGGCGACGCAGCGAAGAAAAAATGGCGCATAGAGATAGACAATGTCATGTGTAAGGGCTGTGCTATCTGTGTGGACTTCTGTCCGACCGACGCGCTGAAGATGGAAGGGCTATATGCCGCGATACTGGACCTGGATAAATGCACCGGATGCCAGCTTTGTGATCTTAGGTGTCCCGACTTTGCGATCCAGGTCTTTCCAGAATAGAGGGAGGAATAATGTCTAAAAAGAGTAATAGAAAGTTTTTGCAGGGTAATGAGGCGTGCGTAGAGGGCGCACTGCTGGCCGGATGCACCTTCTACGCGGGCTACCCTATAACGCCTTCCACAGAGGTTATGGAGATAATGAGCGCCAGATTGCCTAAGATCGGCGGCAAGTTCATCCAGATGGAAGACGAGATAGCCTCTATGAGTGCCGTTATCGGCGCCTCGATGGCCGGAATGAAGGTCCTGACCGCAACGAGCGGTCCGGGGTTTTCCCTTAAGCAGGAGGCGCTTGGTTACGCGTGCATGATAGAGGCCCCATGCGTGGTAGTAAACGTAATGAGGAGCGGGCCGAGTACCGGTTATCCGACAGGGCCTAGCCAGGGCGACGTTATGCAGGCCAAATGGGGCACCCACGGTGACCACCCGGCTATAGCGCTTGTACCGGCTTCTGTTCAGGAACTGCTCTACGAGACGATCCGTGCGTTTAATCTCGCGGAGAAATACAGGACGCCGGTCATAATACTCTATGATGAGGTCATAGGGCACATGAGAGAGGCTATAAATATCCCGGACGTAAGTGAAGTCGAGGTAATAGACAGGGTAAAGCCGAACTGCAAGCCCGAGGATTATCATCCGTATGATCTGAGGCACGGCGACGTACCTCCGCTTGCGGCATTCGGCGAGGGCTACAGGTTCCACGCCACGGGGCTCTACCACGCGGCCGACGGTTTCCCGACCGCCAAGCCGCAGGCCATTCACGACACCAACAAGCGTCTTATCTCGAAGATCGAAGATAATCTGGATGACGTTTTGAAGAACGAAGAGCTCTTCCTGGACGACGCCGAGGTCGGAGTATTCGCCTACGGTGTCTCAGCAAAGAGCGCTAAGTTCGCCGTTAAAGAACTTAGAAAAGAAGGCATAAAGGCCGGGCTTCTAAGACCTCTTACTATCTGGCCCTTCCCGGACGAGGCTGTCTCGAAGATGGCCGATCAGGTTAAGAAGATAATCGTACCTGAGATGAACCTCGGTCAGGCCTCAAGAGAGGTCGAGAGGGTCGTAGCCGGCAGGTGCGAAATAGAGGGGATCTTCAGGGTCGACACCGAGCCGATCCATCCCAAGCAGATCATGCAGGCCATACTCGGAAGGCCGGTAGAGGCAACGACAATACCCGACGAAGTAATGATAACGCGCAGTATGTCGGACGGGTAAGGTTTTTTAAAGCTAAAGAGCGAATGTGTTGGGTATAAGAAGGTTTTTTTTCGGTTCAGGCATTGGCATCGGCACGGTAATGGCCATGATACTCTCATGGACCGCTAACAAGTCGATACTCTTGGCCATAGTACACGGAGTATGTTCCTGGGTTTACGTGGCCTATTACTTCGTGGTCAGATTTTAACAGCCGCCCTGCGGGGTTTTGAGAGAATGGAGGTTTACGGATGAGTAACGCACAGCTTAAGGCCAGAACAGTACCATACAAGGAAAAGGCCCCTTTTGATTACAGCCCTTACTTGAGAAAAGGGAAACTGCCGCACCTTTGGTGTATGGGTTGCGGACACGGCATCGTCTTAAAGTCGCTAATAAGGGCGATAGACGCGACAGAGCTTACCAATGACGATATAGCGATGGTCTCCGGCATCGGGTGCTCGAGCAGGACGACCGGTTATGTGGACTTTAATACCATGCATACGATACACGGCAGGGCCCCGGCCTTCGCGACAGGTCTGAAGCACGCCAACCCGAAGCTCAAGGTCATAGTCGCCACAGGCGACGGAGACGCGCTCGCTATCGGCGGGAACCACTTTATCCATGCCTGCAGAAGGAATATGGATATGTTGATCCTTGTCTATAACAACTTCATCTACGGCATGACCAGCGGTCAGGGCTCACCGACCATGCCCAAGGATAATATAAGCACGACCTCGAGGTACGGTTCTATTGAGCCGCCATTTGATACCTGCGATTTGGCCATAACAGCCGGCGCGACATTTGTCGCCAGAGCTACGGCCTATCATGCCCAGGAGCTTGAGAAGATCCTCTACGAGGGTCTTATGCATAAGGGCACGGCGGTTATCGATATAATAGACGCCTGCCCGACCTATTTCGGCAGGTTCAATAAGTTCAAGTCGCCCTCCGATATGATGGAGAGGATCGAGAAGGGCAATACAATAAGTGTCGCTCAGGCCGAGAAACTGGACCCTGAAAAGATAGAGGGTAAGCAGTTAAGGGGCATAATACACCGCGCCGAGCGCCTTGAGTACTGCGACGGTTACCAGCAGTTGGTCGACAGGGTCAAGGACTAATAAAGAAATCATTGGAGGCTGTTATGTCGGAAAGATATGAGATGCGTTTTAGCGGTTCGGGTGGTCAGGGCATGATACTCTCTGGTATCATTATGGCCGAGGCCGCGTCGATCTTCGGAGGAAAAGAGGCGGCGCAGAGCCAGTCCTACGGCCCTGAGTCGAGAGGCGGCGCCTCGAAGAGCGAGGTCATTGTGAGTACAGAGCCGGTGGATTATCCAAAGGCTACGAGCATAGACGCCATGCTCGCCATGACTCAGGAGGCGGCCACAAAGTATCATAAGGACGTAAAGAAGGACGGCATACTGCTTGTCGATTCCGACGAGGTCAAGGACCTGCCGCAGGGCGACTTCAAGCTCTACAAATTCCCGATCATCGCTACGGCAAGAGACGAACTGGGCAAGACGATCGTCGCCAATATCATAAGCCTCGGTATGATAACCGAGCTTACGGGTATTGTTAAGCGAGAGGATATTGAGCAGGCGGTCTTGTCCCGCGTACCCCCGGCCTTTCTTGACCTGAACAAGAAGGCGCTCCAGATCGGCTTCGACAGGGCGAAGGAACTGAAGCCGGAATAGCCGACTAGCTAAAAAAATAAACCCGTTGGATAGAGGGATTAATTATAAGGGTCGTGAAACGGAAAATCGATTGATGGTTTTTGTTTTGCGGCCCTTTTTTTGTTTTTAAAATGAGGGAAGTTAATTGGTAGATCATGACGTAATAATAGTCGGCGCGGGGCTCGCCGGGATGCGGGCGGCGGTAGAGGCCTGCAGGAGCGGCCTTAATGTCGCGATGGTCACGAAGGTCCATCCGGTGAGGAGCCACTCTGTCGCCGCTCAGGGAGGTATTAACGCCGCTCTAAAGGAGAGCGACTCATGGGAGGACCACGCCTTTGACACGGTCAAGGGCAGCGACTACCTTGGTGACCAGGACGCTATCGAGGTGCTCTGCAAAGAGGCCCCTGAGAATATCTATGAGCTGGAGAAGATGGGCGCGATATTCAGCCGAGATGGCGATGGCAATATCGCGCAGAGGCCCTTTGGAGGAGCGGGCTATCCCCGTACCTGCTATCTGGCCGACAGGACCGGCCATTCGATGCTCCACGTGATGTACGAACAGTTATTAAAGCACGGCACATATATATACGAAGAGTGGCGTGTCGTGAAGATAGTCGAGCATGAAGGCAAGGTCAGGGGCGTTATCGCGCTTGAGCTTGCCACCGGCAAGCTCCACAGGCTAAGGGCCAATGCCGTGATACTCGCGACAGGCGGTTACGGCAGGACCTTTCGTACGACTACCAACGCGCTTACCAGCACGGGCGATGGCATGGGGCTTGCCCTCGACGTCGGCGTGCCGTTGATGGATATGGAGTTTGTCCAGTTCCACCCTACGGTCCTCGCGCGTACAGGCATCCTCATTACCGAGGGGGCCAGAGGCGAGGGCGGCTACCTCCTGAATTCCAAGGGCGAGAGGTTCATGACACAATACGCCCCGAGGGTAAAGGAGCTCGCCAGCCGCGACGTGGTTAGCAGGGCCGAACAGACCGAGATAGACGAGGGCCGTGGAGTGGACGGCTGCGTGCTGTTGGACTTAAGACACTTAGGCGAAGAGAAGATAAGCGAGAGATTTCCTCAGATAAGGGAGCTCGCGATAAATTTCGCCGGGGTCGATCCCGTAAAGGAGCCGATCCCTATCAGGCCGGGCGCGCACTATTCCATGGGCGGCGTTATGACCGACGTAGACGGCCGGACTCCGCTCGCCGGGCTCTTTAGCGCGGGCGAAAGCTCGTGTATAAGCGTTCACGGCGCGAACCGCCTCGGCGGAAATTCGCTCCTTGAGACGATAGTCTTCGGCAGGCGTGCGGGCAAGGCGGTAAGCTCTTTTGTCAAAGAGGACACCAGGACCGATTTTGACATGAGCCCCGCTCTCAGCGACGCGTCGTTTGATATCGCTAATATCCTTAAGCGCAAGGAGGGCGCAAACGCCTTTGAGATACGTGAAGAGCTTCAAGAACTTATGCAGACCAAGTGCGGGGTCTTCAGGACAAAGGAGAAATTACTGGAGGCCGATGAGGCATTGCCGAAACTTAGAGAGAGGTACAAAGAGGTCGCCCTCGTTGACAGGCGAGGCGCTTTCAACACGGAGCTCGCGAGCGTCCTGGAGCTCGGCTATCTCCTGGATGTCGCCGTTACGATCGTGAAGGGGGCCTTGAATAGAGAGGAGAGTCGGGGCGCGCACTCAAGGGTCGATTTCCCGGATAGAGACGACAAGAAGTGGATGAAGCATACGCTTATCTATAAGGAAGAGGACGCTTTCCGCATCGACTATAAGGACGTCACCGTAACAAAGTACGAACCGACAGAGAGGAAATACTGACACGGGTATAATTATATGCGCTCGGCAAGTAGGAATTTGTCCAATTTGGTAAATACAAATTAAATAATATACGGATCAGTTAATAAAAGAATGAAGATCAAGGTAACCATAAAGCGTTTCGTGCCTGATGTCTCTGACAGGCGCCAATCCTATTTTCAGGCCTACGATATAGAGGCCACAATAGGTATGTCTGTCCTTGAGGCGCTGCTGCGGATAAGCGACCAAATCGATCCGACCCTGTCGTTTCGTAAATCGTGCCGCTCTGCCATATGCGGCTCGTGCGCCATGAACATAAACGGATTTAGCAAGCTCGCGTGCAATACGCAGATAATCCCCGAATTCGAGAAGCACAATGATCTCCTGATCGAGCCGCTGCCGAACCATAAGGTACTAAGGGACCTCATCGTGGACTTTTCCGATTTCTGGAAGAAGATGAACAAGGTAAAGCCCTATCTCGACCCGAACGAGGAGGCCCTGGAGGGCAGGGTCGAGATCACGAGCGAGGACGAGGAGAAGATAGACAAGGTGCAGAAATGCATAATGTGCGGGGTCTGTAACGGTGCGTGCAACGCGCTTGAGATAGACCGCCGCTACATAGGGCCCTCTGCTCTCGCCAAGAGCTGGCGGTTCGTCGGCGACGTGAGGGAGGGTGACGGTCATAGGAGGCTAGCCAAGCTCAGCGACGAGCACGGCATGTGGGACTGCGTGAGATGCGTCCACTGTACCGAGTTTTGCCCAAAGGGGGTGGCCCCTCTGGAGGCTATCGAAGACCTCAGGAGTGAGGCTATAAAGGAGGGGCTTGAGGACAACCACGGCGCAAAGCACGTCGACAGTATGGTCGACTCCATCAGGAGGCTCGGCAGGCTCGACGAGGCCACCATGACCTTCCAGACGCTCGGCTTTATCAGGTCGCTCGGCATGATCCCGTTTGGACTGAAGATGCAGATACACGGAAAGATGCCCCATCCGCATCTGTTTCCGATTATAGACGGCATAGAGGAGGTAAAGAAGATCTACCAGGCCCATGAGGAAGAGAGCGAACGCCAGAGGTTAAAGAAAGAGAAGAAGGGGGGTAGTGAGTAATGGCACTCGATTTTGCATATTACCCCGGTTGCACCTCAAGAGAGATTACAAAGGAGGCCGACAGCTCGACAAGGAGTGTTGCGGAATCATTGGGCATTACGCTCCACGACATGCCAAAGGCCAACTGCTGCGGTGCGGGGCTATTGACCGACTATGACAAAGAACTCTGGCTTGCGCTTAACGCCCGGATATTCGCCCAGGCAGAAGAGATGGGCATGGATATCCTGACTATATGCTCGACCTGCCTCATGGTGATGAATACCGCTAATAAGAGGCTGACGGACGATCCAATAGAGCTTGAGAAGACCAACAAGATACTCGGGGAGGCGGGGCTCAAGTATTCCGGTAATGTAAAGATCAAGCACCTCTTATGGGTCCTGCTCGACGATCTCGGCATTGGTAAACTCAAGGCGGCGGTCACCAAACCGCTCGATCATCTAAAGATAGCCGCCTTCTACGGCTGTCATTCCTTGAGGCCGTCGGATGCGCTGGGATTCGACGATCCGGAAAAACCCCATTCTCTCGATACGGTTATCAAGGCCCTTGGCGCTAAGAGCGTCGACTATGTCGGCAAGACCAAGTGCTGCGGTTTTCAGATCGATCTGGTCACCGAGGAGACGGCGATCGAGATGACCGGCACAAGGGTGCTCGAGGCAAAGGACGAAGGGGCCGATTGTATGGTTACCCCGTGCCCGTTCTGCCATACCAACCTCGATAGCTATCAGAGGATGGCCGAGAAACAGATGAACAAGAAGATGGACTTGCCGGTCTTCCACCTTGCCCAGCTCGTGGGTCTCGCCCTCGGCATGGACGCAGGAGAGCTTGGACTATCGAGGAATATGGTCTCGCCCGAGGCTATCTTGAAGTAGCATCCCTTTAATATCTTTTGATTGATCTTTTAAGGTCGACTTCCCGGCGGGCCTTGTTCTTTCTTGTTGTATGAAACGGAGCATAAAATGAACAGTGTAAGCTACGCCAGATGGGTAATCAAGTACAGGTGGCTCGTGATACTCGCGGCATTCGTAGCGGTCTTCGCCGCGGCAAGCGGTCTGCCGAGGCTTTACTTCTCCACAGACTACCGCTACTTTTTCAGCGAGGAGAACCCCGAGCTGCTCGCTTTTGAAGAGCTGCAAGATACATATACAAAGAACGACAACGTGCTCTTCGCCATAGAGCCGAAGGACAAGGATGTATTTACCCCCTCAACGCTTGCCGTCATCGAAGAGCTGACTCACGCGGCCTGGCAGGTTCCATTTTCCCTCAGGGTAGATTCCATTACGAACTTTCAGCACACAGAGGCGGACGGCGACGACCTTATGGTTGGAGATCTCGTAAAAGACGCGGGCTCGCTGAGCGCGGAAGATATTTTACGAATAAAAAAGATAGCGCTCGCTGAACCGCTCCTTATGAACCGGCTTATTACCGAAAAGACCGATATCACGGGAGTAAACGTCACCATCAATCTGCCCGGCAAGTCCATTACGGAGGTCCCTACTGTAGTAAGCTACGCAAGAGAGATGGCCGATGAGATACGTGCCAAATACCCGGATATAAATATCTATCTCACAGGCACTACCGTCATGAACAATACCTTTAGTGAGGCGAGCCAGGGTGATATCCGAACGCTTATCCCCATAATGTTCCTCGTAATAGTAGTAATAATGGTTATCCTGCTTCGCTCATTCGCAGGAACCCTCGCTACCTTGCTGGTTATTCTAATGAGTTCTTTAGTTGCAATGGGTATCGCGGGCTGGCTGAATACTCCGCTTACCGGCATATCCGTCTTAGCGCCGACCATTATAATGACCCTGGCCGTGGCAGATAGCATACATATACTGGTTAGCATGTTTAATGAGATGGAGACGGGAAAGGACAAGCGCGAGGCCCTTATTGAGTCGATTCGTATAAATATGCAGCCCGTATTCCTGACATCCTTTACAACGGTAATCGGATTTCTGAGCATGAACTTTTCAGACGCGCCGCCCTATCACGACCTCGGTAATATTGTCGCAACAGGTGTCGTCGCGGCCTTCTTCCTCTCGGTTCTCTTCTTGCCCGCCGTCATAGCGGTCCTCCCGGTGAGGAAGAGAAAGCCGTCGCACGGAGGGCGCTTCTTCGATTCCTTCGGGAACTTCGTAGTAAGGAGAAAGAGGGAACTCTTCTGGGCAATGTTAGTAGTTATTGTCGTACTTACCGCAGGGGTATCGCGTATTGAGATAAACGATGTATTTGTCGAATACTTCGACAAGCGCTATGCCTTCAGGACCGATACCGACCATGTTACCGAGAACCTTACCGGCATCTATCAGATAGGATACTCCTTAAGCGCTAATGAAGAGAACGGTATTAATAACCCCGAGTACCTAAAAAATGTCGAGCGCTTTACCGAGTGGTTTAAGGAGCAGCCGAGGGTGGTTAATGTAAGTACCATTACCGATATTATGAAACGTCTGAACAGGAGTATGCATGGCGATGATGATGAATATTATCGCCTTCCTGAGACCAGGGAGCTTGCGGCTCAGTACCTCCTGCTCTACGAATTCAGCCTCCCCTACGGCCTTGACCTGAATAACCAGATCAATCTCGATAAGTCGGCGACACGATTTACCGCTACGCTCGAAGATATGAGCACCAGGGAGATGCTTTCGCTTGAAAAAAGGGCGTACGAGTGGCTAGCGGAAAACTTTCCGGAGAGCGGTTTTTATAGCGGCTCCGGCCCGGTGATCATGTTCTCCCATATCGCAGAGAGAAATATTAAGAGCATGTTCCTCGGCACAGGTATCGCGCTCGTTTTAATATCGCTCATCATGATCTTCGCGTTAAGAAATGTAAAGGTCGGTCTTATAAGTCTTATCCCTAACCTCGCTCCGGCTTTTATGGCCTTTGGATTATGGGGAATACTTTTTTCTAAGGTCGGCATGGCGCTTAGCGTCGTTACGGCTATGAGCCTTGGCATAGTAGTGGACGACTCGGTTCACTTCCTGACGAAATATATTCGAGCAAGGCGTGAGCATAATATGGACGCTGAAGAGGCGGTATGTTACTCTTTCCGTACGGTCGGTAAGGCGCTCTGGACATCGTCGGTCGTACTATTCGCCGGCTTCTATGTCCTGACATTTTCAGGCTTCAGGCTGAATTCCGATATGGGGCTGCTTACGGCAATTGCGCTCGCATTTGCGCTCGCGGCGGACTTTCTCTTCCTGCCGCCGCTCTTAATGAAGCTAGAGAGGAAAAGATCATGAAACGATTCTTTCTGTACACGCTGATTATACTTTTATTCTTGCCCCTTACCGCTCTTGCCGAGACGCCCGAGGAAAAGGGATTAAATCTGGCGATCGAAGCCGACAAAAGAGATGCGGGTTTCAGCGACTATACCGCAGAGCTGGTGATGACACTCAAAAACCGCCACGGTGATGAGAGCACAAGGGAGATAAAGACCAGGAACCTGGAGGTAATCGGCGACGGGGACAAATCGCTTAGCCTCTTTGAGACCCCGAGAGACGTTAAAGGTACGGCCTTTCTCTCGTTTAGCCATAAGACAGGGCCGGACGACCAGTGGCTGTACCTCCCCGCTCTCAAAAGAGTAAAGCGCATAAGCTCTTCAAACAAATCCGGCTCCTTTATGGGTAGCGAGTTCGCCTATGAAGATATCGCAAGTAACGAGGTCGAGAAATATACCTACCGTTACCTGAAAGACGAAGCATGCGCAGAACTTACCTGCTTTGTCTACGAACGCCGTCCGACAGACCCCAACTCCGGCTATACACGCCAGGTCGTCTGGATGGACCAAGCTGAATACCGCATACAAAAGATCGTCTTCTACGACCGTAAGGACGCGCTCATGAAGAGCCTGGAATACAAGGACTATAGACAATACCTCGGCAAATTCTGGCGCGCAAACGAGATGGAGATGATAAACCACCAGACCGGGAAGTCCACAAGACTTAAGTGGAAAAACTATAAGTTCAAAACCGGACTCACGGATAAAGACTTTAATAAGAACGCCCTTAAAAGAGCACGTTGATACTGGGGGAAACTTTCTATAGAAGTGCTGCGCACGGCAATATTGACCAGGATATTAATTTGCATACCGTTTTGCTAAATGTAAATAGTACCACAGTAATAGCCGCAACGCAGTTGCCCCCCAAACCCCCTTCAAAGATTTTTGGGTCTTGTGTCCAACTTACCCCCCTCCTCTCCCTTCGAAGGGAGAGGAGGGGGGTAAGTTGGACAGATACAAAAGTTTTTGGAAAGAGTTTGAGAGAACCTTTTTTCAACTTGGTTCTCTCAATATTAACGAAACCGGTCTTATGATAAAAAAATCATTACCATTTCTATTGATTCTCCTTTTCTCTGCCCCGGCACTTGCCGGGGAGCTGACCGGCTATGTCGCTCTTGAGGCAAGGGGGTTTTTTAAACCCGCGCGTTTTGCTGAGCAAAAAGAGTCAAACGCCTCCATAGTCTTTGCGCCGGAGTACTACCACGAGATTGACTCATCCACGACCTTCACGGCCGCGCCGTTCCTTCGTTTTGACAGCGCCGACTCCGAGCGTACCCATTTTGATATACGAGAGCTCTTTATCCTGAAGGTATTCGAGGACTTTGAAGCCTCCGTAGGGCTAAGGAAGGTCTTCTGGGGCGTTACCGAATCTCAGCATCTTGTGGATATTATAAACCAGACCGATCTCGTGGAGGGCATTGACGGGGAGGATAAGCTCGGACAACCCATGGTTTCCGTCTCCATAGCCGGAGAGTTTGGCTTTCTTGATCTCTTTCTTTTACCGTACTTTCGAGAGAGGACCTTCCCCGGCCCTGATGGGCGTCTCAGGAGCGAGCCGTACGTCGATATGGATATGGCGAGCTATGAGTCCGGAGAAGAAGAACGGCACGTGGACGCGGCCTTTCGTTACAGCCACTCACTTGAGACCCTCGACTTCGCGCTCTCCCATTTTTGGGGTACCTCCAGGGAGCCCACATTCGCCCTTAAGACCAATCCTGATGGCGAACTGGTCCTGGCTCCGCACTATGAGATAATAAATCAGACAGGGCTTGAGCTACAGATGGTGGCGGGCCAGTGGCTCTTAAAGTTCGAAGGGATCTACAGGAGCGGTCAGGGGCCCTCCTACGTAGCCACCACGACGGGTTTTGAATATACCTTCGCGGGGTTTGCCTCCACCAAGATGGACCTGGGCCTGCTTGGCGAATGGCTCTTTGACGACAGGAATGAGGCCGCGACAACACCTATGGAGAACGACCTCTTCGTCGGCACAAGGCTCGCCTTTAACGACCAGGCCGATACAAACCTCCTCCTCGGCATGATACAGGACCTCTCAAATGACGCGCGATACTTCTTCGTCGAGTCAAATCGCAGATTCGGTGATAGGATAAGAGCCACGCTCGAGGCAAGAGGCCAAAGCTTGCCATC
>CBDVCO010000028.1:0-19199 GCA_965372515.1 uncultured bacterium
AGACCACGCTCTCTGGTTAACGGCGCCTTATCGAAAACGCCCTCTCTGGTTAACGGCGCCTTATCGAAAACGCCCTCTCTGGTTATCGGCGTCTTATCAAGACCGCCCCCTCCGGTAAAGGGTGTATCTTTCAGATCGTCGGCTCCAGAGATCCTCTCTTTATTCTTCCTGATAAGTTCCCGATACTGCCTTTTTAACCTGTCGTTTTCCGCCTTCATCTTTGCCAGATTGGCTTTGGCCGTCTTTACTTCCTTCTCCATCTTAATGATCTTCCGCTTATAGGGAGCCTCTACCTTCTCCTTGATCTTCAGTATCTGCGGGCGCAACAACCTGCCCCTTCTAAGTTTGCTACGCCCAAGCTTCCTCTCCACCCTCTCCTTCTCCTTGGAAAGCTTAGAGACCTTTTGGGTCAGCTCGTTCATCTTCTTGGCATCGATGCTGGCCTTTAGCTTAGACTGCCTGACCTGCTCCTTCATGGTCCTTTGCGAATAGGAGCTCTCCTCAAGCTTATCTATAAGCTGATCATTCTTCTTATCTCCGGAGAACCAGGAAAAGCCCACCGAAAAGACCAGGAACATTGCGGCTACATAGCTCATACTTAAAATTTACTCCATTAAAATTAATTTAAGACTAAACTAACATTAATAAAAGGAAAATACACTTATATCATCATATATAATTATAGACCATTAAAGATAAAAACAAAAGAAAATTAAAAATATCCGTATATATTTCAATAGGTTAGACTTTATCTTGAAGATCCTGTATAAATCCTGTCGCCCGAGGCCCCAGAGCAATTTTACTAAACGCATATTTTGCAAAAAAAAGCACCGTGCCGGGCAAAAAGCGTCCTTTATGACCTTGACAGAACAAAAAAAGCCTAATATCATACTCTTTGCGTTACGGGTCCAGGGACCCCCTCCCCGGCCTGCTTTTTATCCGTTATTTATGAAGAGGTGAACGAGTGGCCCAAGAACACATTCCCGTCTATATAGAAGACGAAATGAAAAAATCCTACCTTGATTACGCCATGAGCGTGATCATTGGCCGCGCTCTGCCGGATGTACGCGACGGACTAAAACCCGTTCACCGGAGAATTCTCTTTGCCATGCATGAGATGGGCCTTGAGTGGAGCAAATCCTTTAAAAAATCTGCCCGCGTGGTAGGAGACGTTATTGGTAAATACCATCCCCATGGCGACGCCGCCGCCTATGACGCGCTTACAAGGATGGTCCAGGATTTTTCCTTGCGCTACCCGCTGATCGCTGGACAGGGAAACTTCGGCTCTATCGATGGCGATCCGGCCGCCGCATACCGTTATACAGAAGCAAAGCTTGCGAAGATCGCCGGCGAACTCCTAAATCACATTGAAAAAGAGACCGTAGATTTTAGCCCCAACTTTGACGATTCATTGATGGAGCCAACGGTACTGCCAGCTTCTTTCCCGAATCTCCTTGTAAACGGATCGTCCGGGATCGCGGTAGGAATGGCCACCAACATGCCGCCGCACAACCTAACGGAATGCATAAGCGCCCTTTTGCATTTGATAAAAAAACCGGAGTGCACTGTAAAGGACCTTATGAAGATCATGCCGGGCCCCGACTTCCCAACCGGCGCCTTTATCTGCGGAAGAGGTGCCATCAAAGAGGCCTACACCTCTGGCAGGGGCATTATCAAGCTAAGGGCCAGGGCCAATACCGAACAGAACCCCAGAACGGGGCGACAGTCGATAATCATTACCGAGATCCCGTTCATGGTCAACAAGGGCAAGCTCATAGAGAGCATGGCCGGGCTTGTGAGGAACAAGAAGATCGAAGGCATCTCAGAGCTCCGCGACGAATCCGACAGGGAGGGTATGAGGATCGTCATCGAACTTAAGAAGGACGAGGTCGTAGAGGTGGTGCTAAACAACCTCTACTCGCATACACAGATGCAGACCTCGTTCGGTATAATCAACCTGGCAATAGTAAACGGCAGACCGAAGGTATTGGGGCTAAAGGAGCTTCTTACTAATTTCGTAGAGTTTCGAAAGGACGTAGTTACCAGGCGGACCGTATTCGAACTCAACAAGGCAAAGGCCCGGGCCCATATATTAGAAGGGCTGAAGATCGCCGTAGACAATCTGGACAAAGTAATAAAGCTTATCCGCGCCTCCAAGAGCCCGGTAGAGGCCAAAGACGCGCTGATGAAGGGGTTCAAACTCTCGATTGTTCAGGCGCAGGCGATCCTCGATATGAAACTACAGAGACTAACGGCCCTTGAGAGAGAGAAGATCGCTACCGAATATAAAGAGATAAAAAAGATCATCAAGGGGCATGAAGAGATACTCGCGAGCGACGCCCGCCTTATGGAGGTGGTTGTAGAAGAGCTCATTGACGTGAGAGATCGCTTCGGCGATGAGCGCCGCACCGAGATCATCGAAGAAGCGAGTGAGCTTAGCCTTGAGGATATGATCGCCGAGGAAGATATGGTCGTCAACATAACCCAGAGCGGTTATATCAAGAGGACCCCGACAAGCCTCTTTAAGATCCAAAAGAGGGGCGGCAAGGGGAAGAAGGGCATGACGCCGAAGCAGGAAGACTTCGTTTCCAGCCTCTTTGTCGCCTCTACCCACAGCCATATCCTCTTCTTTACGGACAGGGGCAAGGCCTATGCGCTAAAGGTATACGACATACCGCAGGCGGGCAGGACCGCCAGGGGCAAGGCCATAGTAAATATTCTAAAGCTATCGCCTGACGAGCAGATAACCGCGTGCCTGCCGGTAAAGGAGTTTGCCGAAGATAATTTCATAGTCATGGCCACCAAGAGCGGCATAATCAAGAAGACCGACCTGATGAGCTTCTCAAATATCCGTTCCGGCGGTATAATCGCGGTAAACCTTGACAAGGGGGACCGCTTGATCGCCACACGCCTTACCGACGGATCAAAGAGCATCTTTATAGGCACGCGCGAGGGTCTCGCCATAAGGTTCAACGAGAACCAGGTACGCGAGATGGGACGGACAGCAAGGGGCGTCAAGGCCATTAAACTCTCCAAAAAAGATCGCGTCGTATCCATGCTGGCACTCGACGGAGAGAACACCATTCTCACCGTCACCGAAAAGGGTTACGGCAAAAGGACCCGGGTGGATCAATACAGGGAACAACTCAGGGGAGGCCAGGGTATCATCAACTTGAAGATCACCGCCAAGACGGGATCTGTGATCGGGATCTCCAGGGTCTCGGACTCAGACGAGATGATGATCACGACAAGCGACGGCAAGATCATCAGGATAGCCATGAACGAGGTCTCTGTCATCGGAAGAAATACCCAGGGGGTCAGGCTGATGAATATACAAAAGGGCGTGGAGCTTACCGGCATTGCCAAGAGCGCCGCCCGCGACATGGAAGAGGTTCCCGAGGGTAGCGAGGATTGAATTGCCCTGAGGTGAAAGAGGGGGGCGTTTTTTCGCCGGACCCTGAGTTCAAAAAAAAGCCCTCCAATTCTATATTCAAGAAAACTTTATTTCAAGCCTCTCTCTTCTTAATAACGGCCCTCTTTTCTTTTCCCGGTTGCGGCTCAGACCCTTCGATGACCATCTTCAACGAGGCTGAACTGCAACTGAGCCAGGGTGAATACCGGCAGGCGATAAAGACCCACACAAACCTGCTGAAAAAACACCCCGACAGCCAACTTGCTCCGGAGAGTCTCTTTAAGAAGGGACATATTTATTACCGCTATCTGGACAATATCGAGATGGCCATGAAGGCATACCATGAACTCGCCCTCCTCTACCCGGAAAGCGCAAAGCTCGTAGACGCCGCAAAGGACAGAGGGGAGATATACTCCACGCTCGGCAAACACTGGAAGGCGGTACAAGAGTATGAGTGGCTACTTAACCGGTCCGGTCCTTTAGAGCGCGACGGCTATCAGTACCTGATCGCTATGGAATATTTCAAGATGAACGACTTTAAGCAGGCCAGGATCGAATTCGCCGAGACCTTAAGCACTAATAGCGCGACTTCGCTCGCTCCCGAGATTCACTTTCGCATAGCGACCTCGTTCTATCTTGAAAAGAACCTCGTAGAGAGCCTTAAGGCATACAAACTGGTGGTGGAAAAATTCCCGGACCACCCCCTGGCCTTTCAAAGCAATATCAACATCGCCCAGGTTTACGCGGACGCCGACAGGCTCACCGAGGCTATCGACCTGCTACAGAGACTTAAAACCAGAAGCAATGAGAGTGAAAACGAACTTATAGATATGAGAATAGCACTCATAAAAGAGAGAATTAAAAGGCCCTCTCAAAAAAGAAAGAGATAGGCTATGATGAAAGAAATTAAAAAGGTAACCGTCCTCGGGGCCGGCGCCTGGGGCACGACCCTTGCCGCCCATCTAGCCAAAAGGTCATTTGAGACCACGCTCTGGATGAGAGAGGAAGAGGTAAAGGACTCGATTGAAAAGAAGCGGGAAAACTCTCTCTTCCTCCCCGGTGTTACGCTACCTGAAAATCTCAAAGCCACCAACGATCTGGAGGCTTCCCTCGCTGACGCCCAATTGGTAGTAGGTGTTGTACCCTCGCACGGCATGAGGGGGGTCTTCACCAAGGCCTCCCGATATATCTCAAAAGATACTATTATAGTAAACACCTCCAAGGGCATTGAGGTGGAAAGCGGGCTTACCGGGAGCGCCATACTAAAGGAGTGCGGTCTTGACAGGCTGGTGGTGCTCTCAGGCCCGACATTCGCGAAAGAAGTGGCAGGGGGCCTTCCCTGCGCCTTGAGCGCGGCTAGCGAAAATGAAGAAGATGCCAGAACTGTCCAAGAGGTCTTCAGCGCTCCGGGGTTCAGGGTATATACCAACACAGACATAATCGGAGTAGAACTCGGCGGTGCGCTCAAGAACGTTATCGCGCTTGCCGCCGGCATCTCGGACGGCCTCGGGCTTGGCACAAACGCCAGGGCCGCCCTCATTACAAGGGGGCTTAAAGAGATGAGCAGGCTCGGCGTACATATGGGAGCCAAGACCGAGACCTTCTACGGGCTCTCCGGAGTGGGCGACCTGGTACTTACCTGCACCGGAGCTCTCAGCAGGAACCGCAGTGTTGGAGAACGTATCGGCAAGGGAGAAAAACTAACCCATATAATCGATTCAATGAAGATGGTAGCCGAAGGCGTAAAGACATCCAGGGCTACGCTTGAGATCTCAAAACGCGCAAAGGTGGAGATGCCGATAACCGAAGAGATCAACCGGGTGCTCTACGAGGATAAGCCCCCCCGCAACGCCGTAATGGACCTGATGAGCAGAGAGCTCAAAGAAGAGTAAGGCCCGCCGCCTATTAAACCGCTTCTTCCTTGCCCGCGTACTTTGGGTTGCCTGTGCATATGACTTGTGCTAAAATCCCGCATAATTCACACTTTAACCTTTTTTCTCCCTTATTGCAGTTGACCGTCAAGACTACTTTATCCTTTGACTATTAAAGGCCTTTGCCATGCCGACCAAGAGCATACATTCGAGAATACTCCTTCTTGTCCTCGGCGTCCTCTCCCTAGGTATTATCATTACGCTCGTCTGGGGCTACAAGCAGTCTGAAAGCAGACTGCTCGATGAAAAACTGCGCGCAAGCGAACTGATGAGCGAACCGATCCTGAAGAGCATCTACGAAGATATGCTCGAAGAGAGGGCCGACATGGCCAGACACCTGATCGAAGGCCTGAAGACGATCAAAGGCATCGAGCGCGTTCAGATAATAAGGGGTAACGGCCGTGAAGAGGCCTTTCAGGACCTAAAGACCATCAAAATGGTCGAAAAAGAGTTCGGGGAGATACTGCCAGAATGGCTTGTAGACCACCCTGAAAAGGCAGTCAACCTTGCCCGGGGGGTAGATACCGTGAACTTTCTAAAGGCCCTTGACGCGTTCAAGGCCGGCTGGGAAACAGGCGCCAGATACTACATAGAAGAGGGTGAAGTGCAGCTCTTCACCTATCTCATACCCATAAAGAAGAGGAGCAAGTGTAACGCCTGCCACGACGCCGAAGGCTCCAGGGGGATTCTCATGATCTCCACAAACCTGGAAGCCATGTATAACACCATTGCAAAAAACCGTTTCCAGGGGATTATAGCCGGGGTAATCGCGATTATAGGGAGCGCGATACTGCTCTCCATATTGATCAGGAGATCCATAACCGGCCCCATAGAGAAGACCGTAAAGGTCATACAGAGGATCGAAGACGGGGGGGGATCCCTCTCCGAGCGCGTTGAGGTAATCCGGGATGACGAGATCGGCTATATGGCGAACGCCTTTAACAGTATGCTCGAATCAATGAAAAAGAGAGATGAGGCGAACGAAAAGCTCTTCTCAACCCTTTTAAAGAGCAAAGAGGAATGGATATCAACATTCGACTCCATTCAAGACCTGATAAGCATACACGGCCAGGATCATAAGGTAATAAAACTGAACAAGGCGTTGGGGCACAAACTTGACACTTCGCCGCAGAACCTTATAGAGAAAAAATGTTACGAAATCTTCGGTGGTTACGATGACGAGAAGCCCCATTCCTGTCCGATATCCAGGGCATTCGAGACAGGCAAGCCCCATAGTGAAGAACGGGCCGGCCTCCTGAGCGACGGCTCCATATACGAGGTCAATACCTACCCTATCAAGGACAAGAAAGGCGAGAGTGTCGCCTGCGTCCATGTCGCGAGCGACATAACCGAGGAAAAGACACTTAAGGAACAGCTACTCCATGCTGAGAAGGTAACAAGCATAGGAAAGTTCGTCGCCGGAATCGCGCATGAACTCAACAACCCCCTTATGGGCATCATGGGGTTCAGCCAGATACTGATGGACACGACCGGTGAAAAATCCGTCTCCGACCCCGACATCCAGGACAAGCTCCAAAAAATTTATAACGAAAGCCTGAGGAGCGCGAATATCGTGCAGAACCTCCTTACCTTCTCGCGCGCAAAGAAGATCAACAAGACCATTAACAACTTAAACACTCTCATCAGAGAGACCCTCGACAATAGAGACGCTGCGCTAAAGGGCAACAACATCGAGGTCTCTTTGGACCTTGATAAGGATCTGCCGACCTCCCTGCTCGACCACTACCAGGTCGAGCAGGTATTTATCAATATCATAAATAACGCGATCGAGGCTATGGTGGAAGCCAACAAAGGGGGCACCCTCATAATCGCCACCCGGATGGAGGATCAAAACCTCATAGCGACCTTTACGGATAACGGGCCGGGCATAGATGAAGATAACATCCACAGGGTGATCGATCCGTTCTTTACAACCAAGGGCATTGGAAAGGGCACCGGGCTGGGCCTGTCCATTACGCACGGGATAGTTGTAGAGCACGGCGGCACCCTGGAGATCGAAAGCCCCAAAGAGTGCGGGACGACGATTACGGTAAGACTTCCATATGAAGAGGGAGCGAACGCAATCGCCATTAATGCCCCTGCTAAGCAGTCAACGGAAACAGGCACTGTCTTCGAGAACAAAAAAGTCCTGATAGTCGATGACGAGACGAGCATAAGGGAGGTGCTCGCTGAACTTCTAAGCGCCGAGGGCCTTAGTGTTCAAACCGCCAAAGACGGCCAGCAGGCCCTGAAGCTAATAAAGAAGGAACACTACGATCTCATTATAACCGACATCAGGATGCCCAACCTCTCCGGCCCTGAGCTTTACGATGTTATTGTAAAAGAACTCAATTTTCCGAAAGACAAGATCATAATCCTTACTGGCGATATCCTGAGCGAGGAGGCGAAGAACTTCATCCTCAAAAGCGCTTGCCTCTATATCTTAAAACCCTTTAACCCGGGAGAACTGTTGAAGGTCTTGCAAAAAGCGCTTTCATCCTGACCTTATTTGCAAGCCCCACGCGCAGTTAAATAAGCTTGACGACCATCTCCGTTATAATACCAACCCTGAATGAGGCCGGCCGCATTGAAGGCGCCATAAAGAGCGCGCTTGGTAGCGGCCCTAAAGTCTATCCCCCTGATAAGCCTCCTGATAAGAATGAAATCGAGGTGATAGTGGCAGACGGAGGGAGCACGGATAAGACCCTTGATCTTGCCGGGCCCTTGGGCGCAAAGGTCGTAACCGGTCCTCAGGGCAGGGGAGAGCAGATGGATCTCGGCGCCACAATCTCCACAGGGGAGATACTCCTCTTTCTGCACGCGGATACCAGACTGCCCGAGGGCTGGCAAAGAGATGTGCTGGAGGCCATGGAGAACCCCCGGTTGAGCGGGGGGGCCTTTACCCTCTCAATCGACGCTACGGGGTGGCGATTCAGGGTCGTAGAGTACCTTTCGACATTTCGCGCAAAACACCTTGGCCTCATATACGGCGATCAGGCAATATTTACCAGAAGAGAGACCTTCGTCGATATCAAAGGATTTAATAAACTTCCCTTGTTTGAGGATGTCGATTGTGTTATTAAATTAAAGAGAAAAGGCGACGTTATAGTCTTAAATAAACGGGTTCTTACCTCGTCAAGGCGCTGGATAAAAGGTGGGATAATAAGAAGTACTCTGCGCAACTGGCTCCTTTTGTCCCTCTATATGCTCGGCTTTAACGCTCGCGGCCTTTATCGGCTCTATTACAAGAGGCTTCTTGCGCGGTGAGTTTTCTCTTTGCCCCGAATCAATCTATTGTCATTTTAATCGGTAAACGGGGCCGGATAGATATTAAAAGGTCCTATTCAGGAAAAGGAGGCTCAATATGCTATTTGAAAGCATGATTGAACTGAATAAATCGATCAAGCAACCCACCCTCGACCCCGACGGCAAGATTACGGATGCCGACGAGGCCACTCTCAGGGAGAACGGCATTGACGCGCTTGTTTTAAACGCGGTACTCAATGAAAACGATGAGGTCAAGACCGGTGCGCGCAGCCTTATAAAAGAACTTGCCAGGGGTTTGGACATAGAACTCGCCTCGATCCAAAGCCTCTACGAGGCCATGGGACAAAGGGTGGTTACGGGCTTTACCGTACCGGCCATAAATATACGCGGCCTTACATACGAGTGCGCGAGGGCTATATTCCGCTCGATGGCAAAACACAGGGTCGGCCCGGTCATCTTTGAGATAGCAAAGAGCGAGATCGAATATACCGGACAGAGGCCGAGCGAGTATGCTGTCGTCATCACGGCCGCGGCCATAAAGGAAGGCTATAAGGGGCCGATCTTCTTACAGGGCGATCACTTTCAGGTCAACGCAAAGAAGTTCAAAGAAGACCCTAACGCCGAGATAGACGGCCTCAAGGCGCTTATCAAGGAGGCGATGGAGGCCGGTTTCTGGAATATCGATATTGACGCATCGACCCTGGTCGATCTAAGCCACCCTGAGATAAACGACCAGCAAAGGCCCAACTATGAAACGACCGCTACGCTCACCGAATATATTCGTAGCCTTGAAAAAGACGACATCACCGTCTCTGTCGGGGGCGAGATCGGCGAAGTGGGCAAAAAGAACTCCACCGAGGAGGAACTAAGGGCCTTTATGGACGGCTACAACGAGAAACTCGGCAAGGGGAAAAAGGGTATAAGCAAGATCAGCATCCAGACCGGAACGTCGCACGGAGGGATCCCGCTCGAGGACGGGAGCATAGCCGAGGTAAAACTCGACTTCGACACCATTGATCGTCTCGGTAAAATCGCAAAAGATGAGTACGGGCTCGGCGGGGTAGTTCAACACGGCGCTTCGACCCTCCCGGACGACTGCTTCCATATCTTTGTGGAAAGGGGCGCCGCAGAGGTCCACCTCGCAACCGGATTCCAGAACCTTATCCTCGACAGCCCCAACTTCCCCGAAAAGATCAAGAGCGACATATACGAATACCTGAACCAAAAGCACGCTAACGAAAGAGCAGAAGGACAAAGCGACGAACAGTTTTACTACAAGACCAGAAAAAAATGTTTCGGGCCGTTCAAGGAGACTCTCTGGAACATTGATAATGAGACAAAAGAGAAACTGGGCCAAGAACTTGAAGCCCGCTTCGACATGCTCTTCGAGAGCCTGAACGTTACTGGGAGCGCGAATCTCCTGAAGCAGTACGTAGACTAAAGCACAAAGGCGCGCGACACGGATATGCTGATAGCCACACAACTTAGAGCGGGTAATACCATACTATTTAAAGGCGAGCCCTGCAGGATATTAAGTGTTAAACACGTAACGCCCGGCAAGGGGCGCGGCATGGTGCAGACCAAATTAAGAAACTTGAAAACCGGCGTTGGGTTTGAAAACAGGTACAACTCGGATGAAAAGGTGGAAAAGGCCTTCCTTGCTCAACACGAGATGGTCTATCTTTATAAGACCGACTCGGACTACTTCTTCATGAACAACGAAACCTACGAGCAAATTTCACTTACCGAAGAGGAACTCGGAGACAACACGTACTACCTTGTCAGCGACGTCAAATTTATAGTAGAGTTTTTCGAAAATACCCCCGTCGGCGTTCAACCGCCCAAGGTGGTGGAGCTTAAAATAATCGAGACAGCCCCGAACCTCAAAGGGGCGACCGCCTCGTCGAGCGGAAAACCGGCGACCCTGGAGACAGGTCTCGTTATTAGCGTACCGGCATTTATCGAAACCGGCGAGACCGTACGGGTCGATACCACCGACGGCAAATACCTTGAAAGGGCCAAGAGCTGACTCTACCCTGCTCCAGATGCCCTTTACCATATTTCCTCAAACGACATTCGGACAATGGCCACTCAAGATAAACTCAAGCGGCTTCCCTCTCTACCGGGCGTATATATCTTCAAAGGACGCAAGGGGGAGGTCCTCTACATCGGCAAGGCCAAGAGCCTTCGAACGAGAGTCCTCTCCTACTTTCGCTCTTCTACAAAAAACTCGAACGCAAGATACGCGGTCCGCTTCCTTGCCGAACGCACGGAAGATATCGAATATATCGTTACTACCAACGAGAAAGAAGCGCTTATACTCGAAGATACTCTTTTAAAGAAGCACCGCCCCAGATATAACATCCGCCTCAAGGACGATAAAACCTATCTCAGCATCAAGCTTACCGTCAACGAGGAATTCCCACGCATACTTACCACCAGACGCGTTAAAAAAGACGGCGCCAGATACTTCGGCCCGTATGCCAGTGCAGGTAAGGCCAAAGAGACTGTAAAGCTTCTTAGGCACATCTTTCCGCTTTGCGTCTGCTCTCCGTCGACCTTTAGAAACATGGTCCGCCCGTGCCTCGATCATCAACTCGGTATATGCGCCGCTCCGGCCGTAGGGCTTATAACCAAAGAAGCCTACGCCGAGATCGTCAAGGGTGCCATCATGTTCCTTCAGGGTAGAAACCTGCAACTTGTAAAACACCTGAAAAGAGAGATGAAAGAGGCCTCGAAGAGGCTCGACTTCGAGGAGGCGGCAAGAGCCAGAGACCGGGTGGATGCGCTTGAGGCCACCCTGGAAGAACAGAAGGTCGTCTCTATAAAAGGCGCTGATCAGGATATTGTCGCCGCCGCGAGAGAGGAGAAACAACTCGCCATACAGGTGCTTCAGATAAGAGACGGCAGGCTCGTCGCCTCAAAGGGATATATCTTCACAGATACGCTCCTGCCTATTGAGGAGATTCTTTCATCATTTCTAAACCAGTTTTACAGGAAGGAAGATTTTATACCCGCTGAAATTGTCATCGAGGCTAAACCCCCGGACTCTGCCTTTATTGAGGTTTGGCTTAGTGAAAAAAAGCAAAGAAAGGTAAAGCTTACAAAGCCATCCAGGGGTCTAAAGCTAAAACTCCTCAAAATGGCCGAGGTAAACGCGACGGAAGAGTTAAAGAAGAAAATGGCGGACAAGGGCAATTCTACCGACCCCACGCAGGCTTTACAGAAAAGACTAAGGCTTAAAAAACCGCCCATCAGGATAGAGGCCTTTGATATCTCGAACATCGGCAGCAAGCACGCCGTTGGAGCGCTCGTGAGTTTTATCTCCGGAAAACCGGACAAGGCGGGCTACAGACGCTTTAAGATCAAGGACGTCGACTTTCAAGACGACTACGCCATGATGCGCGAAGTACTCTTCAGGAGATACTCCGATAGTGAGCGTGCTTTACCCGACCTTATACTGATAGACGGCGGCAAGGGACAACTAAATATTGCTCTCGAGGTTTTAAAGGAACTTGGTCTCTCAGAGCTCCAGACGGCGGCCCTGTCAAAGGGCAAACCAAGCGAGATAGAAAAACGCAAAGCAAAAATATTGGCCGCAAGAAAAGGAACAAAAGAAAAGGCAAGAGCAAAGCCCCGTGAAAGAGTCTACCTGCCTAACGTGAAGGACCCAATATTATTAAAGGAGGGGCTTGCACCGGACCTTTATTTGCAAAGGATAAGGGACGAGGTCCACCGCTTTGCAATCGCATACCACAGACTTTTAAGGAGCAAAGAGATCGGCTCTGCGCTTTCCAAAGTACCCGGGGTCGGCAAGAAGAAAGAGACGGCGCTCCTTAAACAGTTCGGCGATATAAAGGGCGTTAAGAAAGCCGGCATTGATGAGCTTGTCCTTGTGCCGGGTATAACGGAAAAATTAGCTAAAGCCATTAAAAAGAGCTTTCGATAAAAGAGGATCTATTGCCACTACGCCCAATCATGCTCATACTCGCCTCTTTTGCCGCAGGGATTTTGGTCCATGCCTACCTCGCTCCGGGATATTTAATTACCGGGAGCACGCTGATTATCATCCTGCTCCTTCTTTTTACGATCACCTCTTTCACTCTAATTAAAAAGCTCCCGTACGCGCGCTCGCTTACCTACCCTTGTTTTTTCCTCCTCGGCGCGCTCTTTATACTCCCAAACCTCAGCCCGGGCTTTGCCCCTGATCACGTCCGCAGGCTTGTTGACAATAAGTTTGGCCCTATGGGTGCGAGCATTGAAGGGGTGCTCTTAAAAGCTCCGCAGGCTTCGGGAGGCCAAACACACTTCTATATTGAAACCAGGAAATTCTATCCTCCAAAAGGCGCGCCAGAGGAAATATCCGGCCGCATAAGGCTAACAGTACCAAAAGAACGAATCAGCGGGCTCTTCAGGGGAGACTCCATTAGATTTCTTACGCGCCTTGCGCGCCCCAGGAATTTCAATAACCCCGGGGGCTTTGACTACGAGTGGTGGCTCGCGAGAAAGGGGATCTTCGTTACGGGGCGCGTATCAAACACGGATTTTATAGTGAAGACGGCCGACGGCAGGGATGGATTCTTCAGGCGCATCGAAATTATACGCGAGCGTGTGAACGGTTTTATTGACAACCACGCGCTTAGTACAGATAGCGAGAGGACTTTGGACGTAGCAAATACTGGCGGAGTTATAAAAGCGCTCGTAACCGGGGAGAGAAACTCCATTGACGTCGATACCAGGGAGGCATTTACAAGGACCGGTACCGCGCATATACTCGCCATCTCGGGCCTTCATGTGGGGATCGTCGCGCTTTTTTCCTATCTCGTTTTCTTCAATATACTAAGGTTTTTTGAAAAACTCTCGCTCGCGCTAAATATCAAAAAACTCTCCTGGGCGCTCGCACTTATCCCTGTCGGCTTTTACGGCGTGCTCGCGGGCCTCTCCGTATCCACCCAGAGGGCGATGATCATGGTCAGCGCCTTTGTGCTGGCTTACGTGCTAGACCGCTCAAGGGACTTATACGCAACGCTGGCACTAGCGGCGCTCATCGTGCTCTTGCTCCACCCGGGATCGCTCTGGGACGCTTCATTCCAGTTCTCCTTCTCAGCCGTCTTCGCCATATTTTATCTGGTAAAAAAGTTCGACGTGATCTTTTCGCGAAAACCCGCCATCGGAATTGCCAAGGAGCAAAACCGTGCGCTTACCTGGCTATCTCACAAGATCAGGATCCTCATATTCATAACCGCCTCGGCATCCATCGCCACACTGCCTCTCTCGATCTATCACTTCAACAACCTCCCGCTCCTCGGCATGCCCTTAAATCTCATAGCCGTCCCGATCGTAAGCCTCTTTATCGTCCCGCTCTCGCTTGTCTCTATCCTGGTACTCCCGATAAGCGATGGCTTAGCCACACTATTATTATCAATAGACGGCGTTATAATAGAAGCGCTCGTCCGTCTGATTAAGGCCGTCTCCAGCCCCGGCTGGTCGAACCTCAGAGTCTCCACCATCTCTCTAATGGAGATCGCTTCATTCTACTTGATCGTATTTACTCTCTTTGAAATCAGAAAAAGGCGCTACCTCCTCTACGTCCTGCCGATCCTCTTAACCGGGCTGACGTTGCCTATTGTCTCCAACTATTATCAAAAGATCACAAGTGACGAGCTTCGGGTGACATTTCTAAATGTCGGCCAGGGCGAGGCCTCCTTTATAGAGTTCCCCGGAGGCAAAACAATGCTCATAGACGGTGGGGCCTCTTACCGGAGCGGCTTTGACATGGGCGAGCGCGTCATATCGCCCTTTCTTCGCGGTAGGCGCATCAAGAAAATAGACTATCTCGTCTTAAGCCACGCGCAAAGGGATCACAAGGGCGGGCTCCCCTTCATAGCCCGCTCCTTTAAGATAGGCGAGTTCTGGTGGAACGGCAAAGGCAAGATCCGAGCTCTCGCCCATGCGCTCGAAAAAGAAAACTCACCAAGCGTCATTATGAACTCATCTGTCCGGCCAAAAGATATAAACGGCGTTCAGGTTCGCGTCTTAAACCCGCCGCCGGGAGGAGCCCCCGCGTTGGATCTAAATGAATCATCGCTCGTAATAAAGCTTACATACGGGAAGGTGAGCCTTCTCTTTACCGGGGACATCGGCGTTGAGACTGAGGGACTCTTAAAAAAAGAAATGGACCTTAAAGCCGATATCCTGAAGGCCCCGCATCACGGTAGCAGGTATTCCTCTTCGACTATTTTTCTGGAAAAGGTTTCGCCCGGCGTTGTTGTTATAAGCACAGGCTTTAGAAACCGCTATGGCTTCCCCCACAAGGAGGCGCTCGATAGATTTCTTGATATTAAAGCCCGGGTACTTAGGACCGACCGGGACGGCGCGGTGGAGGCCGTAATCGACGGCGAGGAAATAGAATTCAAGGCCTACGGACGAGCCGTCCCTGCCATTTGAGCGCACCCGCCGCGCCAAAGCAGGGAAAGAAAATCTTGCCATAAAACCGGGCTCACGTTATCCTGAAAGTACTATGACGATAAACGAAAACGACAGAAAACTCAGGGCAAGGCTCAAGGGAGCGGCCTCCATAACCGCGCTGATCTTCGTAGTTGAGCTTGTCGGCGGATATCTGACAAACAGCCTCGCGCTCCTTTCCGACTCGGCCCATGTGCTCATGGACGTGCTCGCTCTCTCGATCAGCTGGTTCGCGCACTATGTCTCTACCATGCCGCCCACCGCCAAAAGGACCTACGGGATGCACCGTTTCGAGGTGTTCGCTTCCCTTATTAACGGCCTCTCTCTCCTGATCATCGCCCTCTTTATCTTCTACAAGGCCTTTGGCAGGGTCTTTGAACCACAGGAGGTCGAGAGCGTCGGGATGCTCGTCGTAGCTATCGTAGGACTGCTGGTGAACCTCTTCGTCGCCCTCTACTTAAGGGGCTTCGCGATGGGAGACTTAAATGTAAAGAGCGCGTACTTTCATGTACTCGGCGACGCGGCCGCCTCCGTAGGCGTCATTGTCGGCGCGATCATCATATACTATACCAACTGGTATCTGGCCGACCCTCTTATAAGCATGCTTATAGCCGCCATAGTCTTCGGCGGGGCGGTCAATATAGTGCGCGAAGCGACCCATATTCTGCTCGAAGGCGTTCCAAGCGAAATAGACCTCAATGAGGTCGCAACAGACATTAAGGATTTGGATTGTATAACCGGAGTTCACAGCCTCCACATCTGGTCTTTGTGCTATAATATATATGCGCTAAGCGCCCATATTGAGGTGAGCCTGGACCCCAAGCTCTGCGGAGGCAACGAGGGTATCTTTGATCGCGTAAACGAACTTCTTGCTCAAAAACACCATATCTTTTATACTACTTTACAGGCGGAATGCACGGGTTGCGACCCAAAGGAACTTCTTAGAATTGTCGAACACCACAGTGGACCAAACGGCTCTCACGCCAGCGGCCACGGCCACTAACAGAAAAAAGATCTCTTCTACCTACTCAAGAGGCGCGTATGAAAAAAAAACCCCCCATGACCACACTCATCAACCCACTTAAGCCAAAAGAGCTTAGCTGGAAGGTTGACGAGAGCGAGCTTAAATTCAAGACCACCGCGGATATCACGCCGCTTGATCAAATAATCGGACAGGACCGTGCCATCAAGAGCCTGGAGTTTGGCCTCGATCTCGCGGACAGCGGATATAATATATATGTCCTTGGCGAGAGCGGAACCGGAAAGATAACCACCATAAAGACGATGCTCAAGAAAAAGGCCGCAAACGAGCCCGTGCCCGACGACTGGTGCTATACATTCAACTTCGATGAACCCGACAAGCCCAGCGCCCTCAGTATGCCAAACGGGATCGGGGCCGAGCTCAAAGCTGATATGGAGCTGATAGTCGCGACCATCCGGCGCGATATCCCGAAGATATTTGAAAGCAAGGACTACGAACAGCACAGAGACGAAATACTCGACGGTCAGCAGGAGAGGACAAAGGATATCTTCCATAAGCTTGAGCTGATCGTAGAGGAACGGGGCTTTAATCTAAAGAAGGGCCCTGGAGGGCTCGCCGTAATACCTGCAAAGAACGGCAAGACGCTCAGCCAGGAGGATTACAACTCGCTGGCGCCGGAAGATAAAAACAAGATCGATGAATCCACTAAATTCTTGCAGGGTAAGCTCAGCGACGCCATCAGGGAAGCCAGGAAGATTGAAAAAGAGACGAAAGAACGGGTCGCGGCGCTCGACCTTGAGATGGTACAGTACCTGGTAAACCCTCTAATACTCGGGATAAGCGCAAAGTATGAAAAATTCGAGAAGATAATCGAATATATAGGCCGCGTAAAAGAGGATATCTTTCTTAGCATCGACGACTTCAGGCCCGCTGAAGAGATGGCAATCCCCGGGCTAAGGATTCCTCAACAGGAGCCCTCCTTTGAACGCTACAGAGTAAACCTGCTGGTCAATAACAAAGATACCCAGGGCGCTCCGGTCATAGACGAGACAAACCCTACATATACGAACCTCTTCGGACGGATTGAACATCGGATGCAGTACGGCGCGGCGATAACCGACTTCTCCATGATAAAGGCCGGCTCCGCTCACAAGGCGAACGGGGGATACCTGATAATCCACGCCCTCGATGCGCTTAGAAATATTTTCGTCTACGAAGCGCTAAAGAGGATGATAAAAAACAAAGAGGTCCGCATAGAGGACGCCATGGAACAGTACCGGCTGATGAGCGTTACCACCCTCAAGCCGGACCCCATCCCCGTAAACGTAAAGGTGGTCCTTGTCGGAGAGCCTTACATATACTACTTGCTCCACAACCTGGACTATGAATATAGAAAGCTCTTCAAGGTCAAGGCGGATTTCGATAACGTCATGGAGCGAGATGACGACACTATACAAAGATACGCCGAATTCATAAGCGCCAGGTGCGCCCAGGATAATCTACTGCCGTTCGACGCCTCGGCCGTGGCCAGGGTAATCGAGTACGGCGCGAGGATCTCCGGAGACAAGGAAAAACTCACCGCGAGATTTAACGACGTGGCGAACCTCGTAACCGAGGCCGCGTACTGGGCCAAAAAAGAAAAGAACAAAACTGTCAGCACCTCTCACGTCTTGCAAGCCAGAAAAGAGAAGATCTATCGCGATTCAAAGATCGAAGATAAATTACAGGAGTATATCGTAGACGGCACCATAATGGTCGATACCGAAGGAGAGGCCGTCGGGCAGATAAACGGCCTTGCGGTATTAAGCATGGGCGACTACGTATTCGGCAAGCCTTCGCGTATTACCGCCAAGACCTTCATGGGTGACGCGGGCGTAGTAAATATAGAACGCGAAGTAAAGATGAGCGGGCGCATCCACAACAAGGCGCTGATGATCTTGACAAGCTTTTTAGGCGAACGCTTCGCACAGAAATTTCCCTTAACACTGTCGGCCTCGATCTGTTTCGAACAACTCTACGACGAGGTTGAGGGCGATAGCGCCACTTGCACCGAACTCTACGCACTGCTCTCGAGCCTCTCGGGGCTACCGCTTGACCAATCGATTGCCGTAACAGGCTCTATGAACCAGAGGGGTGAGGTCCAGCCCATAGGCGGGGTCAATGAAAAGATAGAGGGCTTTTTCGACGTATGCGAGGCACGAGGGCTTACGGGCGCTCAGGGCGTTATAATACCCGCGAAGAACGTAAAGAACCTCATGCTAAAGGACGAGGTTATTAAGGCCGTAGAGAAAAAGAAGTTCGCCATATACCCTATAGAGACCGTCGATCAGGGCCTTGAGATACTTACTAAAACCCCGGCCGGCGTCATCTCAACTACCGGAACTTACCCCAAAGGAACGGTCAACCAGCTTGTCCATGATAGGCTAAAGGGACTCGCCACTGAGCTCAAGGCCTTCGGTAGGCCGAAAAAATCCAAAAAAACCCCTGCCAAAAAAGCCGGCGCCAAAAAGAAAAAAAGATGACCCGGCCGGTTCTTTATAACCACTCGGCTCAACCGCTACACCCCTTCCTATATTGGAGAATTTTCCGTGCTTGTAAGTGAGATATTCAAGAGCATTCAGGGCGAGTCCACCCATGCGGGGCTCGCTTCGGTCTTTATAAGGCTAGCCGGTTGCAACCTCGACTGCCTCTGGTGCGACACCGATTATGCCAAGGCCAATGAAAACGGTGAAATAAAAGGCGCAAAAGAAATTCCCGTCGAGGAAGTTATAAAAGAGGTCGCCCGGCTCGAAGCGGACCTCATAACGATTACCGGGGGCGAGCCGCTCATTCAAGACGAGACCATTGAACTCATAACCAAACTCCTGGCGATTACGCTAGCCCCGAAGGCGCTTGAGGCTCCGCGCACCGTGCTGCTCGAGACCAACGGCTCCATAAGCCTTGCCGGGGTTGACGACAGGGTAATAAAGATCGTCGATGTGAAATGCCCTTCGAGCGGTCATGCGGATTCATTCAAGATGGAGAACCTCCTTTATATAAACCCGAAAGACGAGATAAAGTTCGTTATCGCAGACAAAGCGGACTATGACTTCGCACGCAGATTTGTCGATGACCACCTCTCGGGAAAATGGGAGGGGGAAGG
>CBDVCO010000029.1:0-19151 GCA_965372515.1 uncultured bacterium
TCCCATCTGTTGCATTTATGAGACAAACCCCTCATTATATTGACTAGTCTTTTAAATGATGTTATGGTTTTAATTGATTTTCATAGCATATGTTATATAGAATTGTAATCAATCTTGCAGGAGGTGCACATGAAGAAGTTTTCCGCTCTTTCTCTCGCTATCATTACCCTGTCCGCTATGATCTTATCCGGCTGCGCTATGACCGCTCCAATGACCGCCGAGGAGTTTCGAAAGTCCGTGCCCGGCGCCATGATGGCCAAGGTGGAGACATTCGAGGTAGACCGATCCTTTAAAGAAGTGGCCGAGACATTCCAAAAAAAGGCCCCCAAGTGCCTGAACCAGAGGATTACGACCACGTCGAGGACCAACACGAGCTACCAGGTTATTACCACCAAGTATAACCCTACGGTCGTAAAGACCAAGGATAGGGTCGAACTCCATCTTCAACAGTTTCACGAGCGCGGCGTGATGTATATAACAGAAGTACCCGAAGGCGGCTACTTTTTATTGGTTGCGGACGCCTATCCAATAGGCAAGAACAAGACCCGCGTGGACATCTACCGCCCGTCCATTGGATATAAGAACATTATCACGGCTATAAAGGGCTGGGCCTCGGGAAAGACCAAGGGCTGCCCCGATCTTACCAAGTAAAGCAGGCTTAGAGGGAGAGACTATGAAGATTTATACCAGGAAAAGGTGGATAATCCTTGCCGGGCTCCTGCTCTTTACGGGGCTTATAACCTCGTGCGCGGGGATAAAGCCCTATCCCAATACACTTGATAAGAATCTTTCCATAAAGACCAGTTCCAAGGGGGGCTTCCTTACAACCGTGAGCGTGCGGGTACATATATCCAAGGTCGATAAAAACTGCCAGAACGCATACATTGGCACGGTCAAACTCAGAAATCCGGTCGAAAAGCTTGGCCTGCCAACGGATAAATGGAGCTATTTGAGTTTCAACTTCGCCACGTCATCGTTTCTCGGGGGTTCAAATACTTCAATAAACCTGGGCACCCTCTTGAAGCCGCGTAAAGGCTATACCTACGACCTGAATGTTACCTACTTTGACAACATCTATAATGTGGAGATATTTGAAAAGGGCCCGCGCGGCAAAAAGTCCCGCGAGATCGATCTAAGGAATCTGGAGGCCTGTAATTATTGAGTGCTACTGATACCTCTATCCCCCCGATAGAACAACTCATCTACAAATGCACGGAAATTTCTCTTTGGGAGTGGTACACTATACTGAGCGTCTTATCAAAGAGAGGATTTGTAGATGAGAAAATTCGAGGTCTGTATGCGGGGAGAAAATTTCCTTGTTAAGAGAGATGGTAAGGTCAAGAAGACCGGTTTCCACGCGGCGAGGTTCGTCGAGGCGATGGATATGAGCGCCGCTACTCAGATGGCGATCGATTCTTTTAAGGCCGAACTCGGCCCGGATGTTTATAATGAAAAGGGTGATCCTCCGAAGTTGAGCGTTGTCGAGGTCGAAGAGGTTTACTATTTTCAGGACGAGATGAGCGTAGGTAAGATGCTACTCCCCGGCGAGGGTTTTCTCTGGGATAAAGATGAAGAGGTGGTTGCGGATGAGGCGCCAAAGCCGATAAGCTCATGGAAGGGCGGCGGACTAAAGGTTCCGAGCGTAGCGGATATAAAGGGGCTCCATTTTCATACTATCCTGGTCCACTTTTCAAGCGCGCTCTACCCCGTGGCAATGCTCTTCATCCTCCTCTTTCTCATTACAGGCAACACGACATTTGAAAAATCGTACTTTTATCTGATGGTCATAGCCACTTTGAGCCTGCCCCCCTCTTACTACGCGGGTTTTGTGGAATGGAAGAGGAGCCATCAGCAGGCGATGGTCCCGATATTCATCGCCAAGCTTAGATACGGCGCGGCGGTCTTTATCCTCGGCGCCGCGGCGACTCTATGGCGGGCCTTTTCGCCCGGGGTGCTCGTGCAACTGGATATCCTGAGCGTCCTCTTTATCCTTTTAAACCTCGTGATCCTCATACCTCTCGTATATCTCGGTCATCTTGGCGGGATAATCGTCTACGAGGGCGTGGAGTGAGCCCTATTTAACGCCGCCCACATGCCCTTCTGGTTGTGATATACTAGTGTCGAGTCAATTGAATTAAGTAAATGACGCACCGTGTTTCGCCAATCGATGATCCCTTAAAGGGCGCTCTCAAGGGGATACCCTTTTTGAGCCCGGGGGATAGGTGCGTCTTCTCCGCTCTCTTCGGCTCTTCGTCCGCCTATCTCATTGCCCGAGCTTTTGTTTCGAATCCCAGGCCCGTCCTCGTCGTAGTCCCGACACTCGAAGAGGCCGAGGAGTTCTTTGGCGACCTTGAATTCTTCCTGGGCAAGGGTAAAGCTATGCTCTTTCCCCCGACCGAGCGCCTTCCCTTTGAAGAGAGCTTTACCCACCCGGAGCTCATGGCCCGGCGTCTCGAGTTCCTCTATTCACTTACCTGTAAAAAGAACTTCATTGCAATTACCACAGCCTCTACCCTGACCGAGCGCCTTATTCCAAAGGCCGCTCTCGAGGGCGCGGCCTTTAGAATAAGAAAGGGTGGGGAGTACCCCAGAGACGGGCTTTTAGAGAATCTCATAAAGGCCGGCTACACGCGCGTCAGCATGGTAGAAGAGCGCGGCGAGATGAGTGTCAGAGGGGCTATCATAGATATATTCGGGCCCATGCACGCTACGGCCTTAAGAGTCGAGTTCTTCGCCGACGAGGTAGAGAGCATCAGGGAGTTCGATCCCTCGACGCAGAGATCGACAAAGGAGATCGACGAACTTCTGGTACTGCCCGCAAGAGAAGGCATAATGGGCGCTAGCGGCAGGGGGGATGCGAGGGCGCGGCTCGCGGAGAGGGCGGACGTACTTAAGGTAGAGCGCAGTCTCTGGGAGCCGCTCTCAAATGCTCTTCGCGACGGCGTGGTTATCCCGGGGCTCGCCCCCCTTGTGCCTTACTTTCATGACGCCCTGGATACCCTCTTCGATTACCTGCCGGAAAGTGCGCTCGTTACACTCGTCGAGCCGAGAGGCATTGCCGAAGAGCTGGAGGCGGCGCAAAGCGTAATAGAGAAGGCCGAGGCGAGATTGATCGAGCAGCGGCGATTCTTTGTCGAGCCGGAGAGCCTCTTTTTGAGTGTCGACGAGGTCGATCTGAATATCAAAAGGTTTCCAATAGTTGAGATAGAAGAGGCCCCCGTTCCTGTTTCAGATGTGGCCAAAGAGATCGGCGCGACGGCAAATATAGGCATTGCAGGCGGCCTTGAAAAAAAGCTTAGTGAAGCCCCGCTTAAGCCTCTTGCCGACAAGATTTCAGGCTTTATCGACAGGGGCAGGAGTGTTTACGTTACGGCCCATAACAAAGGGCAGGCCGAGAGGACGAGGGAGCTGTTCGAGGGCTACGGTCTCGACGCCGTGATCGAAGACTCCTCGGCGATTATTTTAAATGAACCACCAGGCGCGCCCTCTTTTATGATCCTCATCGGCTCGTTAAGGACGGGCTTTATGATGCCGGAGCCGGGTATATGCGTCATAAGTGAAGCCGACATTTTCGGCAAGAGGTTAAAGCACCGCGCGCCGCCGGAGAGGAAGCTTGATAGCTTCCTCTCTGAGCTTCGTGATCTTAGAGAGGGCGACGGCATAGTACACGCGCTTCACGGCATAGCAATCTACCGTGGGTTAAAGAGGATCACGGTGGAAGGTATAGAGAACGACTTCCTGATACTTGAGTACCGCGGCAATGATAAACTCTATCTGCCGGTCTACAGGATGGATCAGATAACAAAGTATCACGGGGCGAGCAGAGACGGAAGCACTAGCTTTACTCCTGATAAGCTTGGAGGGCCGGGCTGGGGTAAGCGCACGAAGAGGGCCCGCAAGGCGGTCGAGCGCATCGCCGCCGAACTCCTAAAGCTCTATGCCGAGCGTGAGGCGAGTAGCGGTTACGGCTTCAGTCCCCCGGACCATATCTTCAGGGAGTTCGAGGCGGGCTTCGAGTACGAGCCGACAGGCGATCAATCGAGGTCGATAACTGAGGTGATAGAGGATATGGAGCGCTCAAGGCCGATGGACAGGCTTCTTTGCGGCGACGTGGGCTACGGCAAGACCGAGGTCGCGATGAGGGCCGCCTTCAAGGCCGTGCTCGACAATAAGCAGGTAGCGCTCCTGGTGCCGACGACCGTGCTCGCTCAGCAGCACGGTATGACCTTTGCTGAACGCTTCGCCCCTTATCCCGTGAACGTCGAGGTGCTTAGCAGATTCAGGAGCAAAAAGGAGCAGAATGAAGTGGTTACAAGGCTAGCCCTTGGCGAGGTCGATATCCTTATCGGCACGCACAGGCTCCTTGGCGCGGATGTGGCCTTTAAAGACCTGGGTCTTGTGATAGTCGACGAGGAGCACCGCTTCGGCGTTAAGCATAAGGAACGGCTCCGTGATATTAAAAAAGAGGTCGATGTCTTGACCCTTACGGCGACCCCCATACCGAGAACGCTCCAGATGTCGATTGCCGACATACGGGGCTTAAGCATCATAGCCACCCCGCCTGAGGATAGGCTCGCTATAAAGACAGTGGTTACAGCGTTTGACGAGGGGCTTATAAAGGACGCGATAGAGAGGGAAGTAAGGAGGGGCGGGCAGGTATTTTTTGTCCATAACCGGGTCGAATCCATCGGGGCTATAGCTGAGCTTCTTGAAAGAATTGTTCCCGACGTCCGGGTGGCCGTGGCCCACGGCCAGATGCGCGAAAGAGAACTGGAGAAGAAGATGCTCGGCTTTATGGACCACTCTTACGACGTGCTTCTCTGCACGACCATAATAGAATCCGGGCTCGATATAGCGAGCGCCAATACCATCATAATCAATCGCGCCGATCGTTTCGGCCTGGCGGAGCTTTATCAACTGCGCGGCAGGGTCGGCAGGAGCAACCACAGGGCTTATGCCTACCTCCTTTGCCCGCTCGCTCGTCTAAAAGAGGACGCCAGGAAACGGCTGGACGCTATCACCATGCTTACGGAGCCCGGCTCGGGCTTTATGGTCGCCTCTCACGACCTTGAGATCCGGGGCGCGGGAGAACTGCTCGGGGCAAGCCAGTCGGGCCACATCAGTGAAGTCGGTTTTGACATGTATACGACGCTCCTTACCGAGGCGGTGGCAGAACTTCGAGGCGAGCCCGTCTCGCGCGAGCCATCGCCTGAGGTGAACCTCAGAGTGAGCGCCTATATACCTGAGGACTATATACCGGACACCAGGCAGAGGCTTGGAATATATAAGAGGCTCTCTGAGCTTTGTGGCGAAGACGAGCTTTATGCCCTGACCGAGGAACTGGAAGACCGCTACGGAGAGGTCCCGGAGTTTGTCCAAAGCCTTATACGGATGGCCTCCATAAGGCTCCTTCTTGTAGAGCTTGGCGCGAGGGAGATAAAAGAGCTTGGTACGAGGCTCTATATAAGGTTTAGCCCCGTTACAGAAGAAGGTGGCGGGCCGGGAGAAGATGTGGTAAATAAGGCGCTCGCCCTTATGAAAAAAGAGCCGAAGCGTTACAGGATTACGAAAGACAGCAGGTTCGTCTATTCGATGGGTGGCCCGGACCCCGACCCGATAGAAGAAGCCAGATATATATTGAAAGAGTTTCTTCAGTAGTGGTAGTATCTATTGGTTAATTTGCTGGTCGGTTTAAGGGTTTTTAAGAGGAGCGTACCTTTGCGGTCAATTTATAAGAGAGAATACAGGGGGGGCGATTTCAGCTTTCTATTTAATAAGAAAGCCTTTATTCTCTACGTAGCGCTTATCCCTTTGCTCTTCCAGGCCGCCTGTAGCGAGCAACCGGCGGCCAAGGCCCCTGAAGAGATCATTGCCAGGGTTGACGGCCGGCCTATTACGCGCGCTTTACTTGACAGGGCCCTTAGGGTCCTGCTGCATCAGGGCGATGAAGAGACGAAGGAAAGTGAGAAGCTCGACGACGAAGAGATGCGTGAACTTAAAAGAAGTGTTTTAAACGAGCTTATAGAAGAAGAGATAGTAATTGAAGAGGCGCGTAAGCAGAAGATCTTGATAACCCCTGAAGAGCTTAACGATACTATATCCGTGATGATGGGAAATACGGACCGCGATACTTTTAATAAGGCGATCGTTCCGCTCTACGGCTCTTTCGAGAACTGGAGCCGCGAGATAGAGAGAAAGCTCCTTGTGGCCAGGGTAATCGACGGGGTAAAGGGCTCTGTGGAGGAGATATCGGATTGGGAAGTGAGCAAGTATTTTATCAGGAACGAGGAAGAGTACAGGGTGCCGGAGCAGGTCAAAGCGGCTATGATCATGGTGGCTACCGAAGAGGAGGCCGCCAAGGTTAAAGCCAGGCTAGCAGCGGGGGAGGATTTCTCAGAGCTTGCCAAAGAGCTATCTATCAGTCCGGAGGCGGCGAGCGGAGGGGAGCTTGGGGTGTTTAGTCTTGGTGAGATGCCGCAGGAATTTGAAGAGATAGTCTTTAAGATTCCCCCGCGTGTGCCAAGTAAGGTTGTAAAAACAGGTTACGGCTATCATATATTCCTTGTCCACGAAAGAAAGAAGGGCAGGAAATTGAGGTTTGAGAACGTTAAAGAGGATATCAAGGCGAAGCTCATGGCGGAGAAAGCCGATCAAAAGTTGATGGAGTGGATACTCTCGCTTAAAAAGGAAGCCAGCATCGAGATTCTGGAGGAGATTTAATGAGGTTGACTGTAAAGATTAAAGCAGGGCCCGGCATTTTTATTTTGTTCGTTATGTTGACGGCCCTTTTACCGGTAAAGGTATCGGGCGAGGTGGTGGACAGGGTGGTGGCCGTTGTCAACGACTCTATAATAACGCTTTCGGAGCTGAATGCGGCCTTTGCCGTATCGGGTGAAGCCCTGGAGGACGAGCCTATAGTGCTCGGCCAGGGCTCATTTACGAGCGAGAAGGCGAGCGAGATCATCGATTCTCTGATAGAGCAAAAGCTCATCAAACAGGGCGCGGACAGGATCGGCATAGAGGTGAGCGAAGAGGATATCGACATCGCGGTCCAGGATGTTATCAATCAGAACAGGGTCACCAGAGAGACCTTTCTTGTGATGCTCTCCCGCTCCGGGCTTACGCTAAAGGAGTACAGGGACCAGTTAAGGGAGCGCATAAGGGAGATAAAGTTCGTCAACCAGCGGTTCCGTTCAAAGGTCTTTGTGGAAGACGCGGATATGGAAGAGTACTATACTCAGAATATCGACAGCTTCAACGCCCCGAGCTCGATGAGGCTCAGGATCATCTTCTTCTCAAATAATGACAAGCCCTTGATGAAAAGGCGTTTGAAAATAGTGCTCAAAGGGCTTAAAGAGGGCGAAGAGTTCGCTGGTCTTGCCACTGAGTATTCCGAGGGGCCCGCCGCCTTCAGGGGTGGGGATCTCGGGTACCTCGCTACGAGCGAGATGGACAATAAAATTGCCAGGGCCGCCAAAAAACTTAAAGCAGGGGAGGTTAGCCCTCCGATATATACGGATCTCGGCGTCACTTTATTGCAACTCGTAGCGAGGAAAGAGGCGGCTCCCATGCCCCTTGAAGAGGTAAAGCCCAGGATTCAAGAGATACTTACCAATAAGTTTCTCGAAGAGAACTTTAATTACTGGATCAAGGAGATAAGGGAGCAGGCCCATATAGAGGTCAGGCTATAGGTTGACGCGACATGATGAAACCCAGGATAGCCATCACCCTCGGGGACCCGGCAGGCATCGGCCCGGAGATTATATTAACTGCGCTCAATTCCCGGCGTGTTAAAAGTGTTTGCACACCGGTCATCATAGGCGACCGTGAAGTTCTCTCGCTTGTTGCGAAAAAAACTTCCAATACCTTTTCGCGTTCAATTGAAATTGTAAACCCTCTCGGAGAAAAATCCCCGGATCCATCTACAATAAAGCCCGGTAAGCTCCCAAAAAAATGGGCCCGTGCCGTGGTCAGCTATATCGAGGAGGCGGTTCGGCTCGCCAAAGAGGAAGAGGTTGCGGCAATCGTAACCTCGCCGATCAATAAGGGCGCTCTCCACAAGGCGGGTTTCTCTTTTCCCGGCCATACAGAATTTCTGGCGCACCTTACAGGCACAAAAGACTATGTGATGATGCTCGGCGGAGAAAGGCTTAAGGTCGTGCTCGTTACGATCCATGTTCCTTTAAGGGATGTGCCGGGCTTGATAACACCGAAAGAGGTCTTTAAGGTAATTCGAATTACAAATGACGCGCTCATAAAAAGATTCAAGATCAAGAAGCCGAGGATCGGTGTAGCGGGGCTTAACCCTCACGCCGGAGAGGGTAAGATGTTCGGCGACGAGGAAGGACGGCTGATTATGCCCGCCGTCCGCCGTGCGCGCCGAGCGGGAATTAACGCCTCCGACCCCCAGCCTCCCGATACGGTCTTTTTTCGGGCAGTGAAGGGCGAGTTCGACTGCGTGGTATCGATGTACCACGACCAGGGCTTAGGTCCATTAAAGCTCATCCATTTCGAGGACGGCTTTAACGCGACACTTGGGCTGCCTATAATCAGGACGAGCGTAGACCACGGCACGGCTTACGGGATTGCCTGGAAGGGGGTGGCGAGCGCCGAGAGTATGATAACGGCGATATTGACCGCTGCTAAGATGGCGGGCTGAGGATAGAAGTCTAATAATCGATCACTTTTTTTGCGATAGGCCCGCTTACCCAGTGGGCCTTTTCGATATCACCCTGATATTGGTCCTCGACGTCATAGAAGCTTAGCGTTATTATCATCCTGCTGACAGTCTTTTTTATGGAGGCGGGCAGCTTGTAATTGAGCCTTCGCACCTCTTTACTCTTAAGCTGCGTGTCTAAAATCAACTTATCGGTCGGCATCTTGCCGATAATCGGCATGAGCTTGAATTTCTTGTAAAATTTCTCCGTGATCCTGTGTAGCTCCTTTTCCGTAGAGTCCATGAATCTGATTTCCAAGACCAGCACTCGTGAGGGGCCGCCCGCCGGCACTCCGTGGCCTGTTATGCGGTTTTCAATTGAGAGGCTAAAACGTGGGAAATCGAAATCGACCTCGTTGATCACAATATCGCCTTCGTAGATTCCCGCGTCATGCAGGATAGAATCAAAACCATGGTAGGGAGTTCCGTTCTTGCTCGGCGCCATGTGGCACCCCTGGCATGTAATATTCTTTTCTGCGGCCTCGCTAGCCTTCCAGTCGCTGTAGGGGGACATTATGGGAGGAAAGAGCTCGTGGCATTTGGCGCAAAACTCCGGCGCTTTAAGCTCGGCTCGCCCTGGCTTGAACTTCTTTTGATGGGTCTCAGTTATAGGAATGTCGGGGCTCGCGACACCGTGGCATGTCTCGCAGTCCACGCCTTCGTTTACCGACTTGCTGCCGTGGCACGCGTAACAGGACTCCTCGCCCATCATGAGGTTGAGCATGAAGCTGCCCGTAACATCGTCTCTGGTCTTCAGGAAATTCCTGTTGGTTGTCGCTACGGCATGGCGGGAGTTTTCAGACCATTCGTCATAGATGGCCTTGTGGCAGGTCGCGCAAAATTTTGCTCCGGCATGCGAGCCGACTTCGTAGCGCGGTTTCTTTAAGGTCTCCATATCATCTAGCATCTTGCAGCCGGATAGGAGCGAAAGGAGCGGGGCCGCCATTAAAATCAGGAGACCGGTTAATATCGCCCACTTTAGCGCCGCACTCTTGCTTAAGGATAAGCCGTTCATAATTTAATTTTACACCCAGAGAGCGATACCGTCAAACCGCAATAGGGGCTTTTATTATCATTTGAATGATTGTGGTTTGGAGGATAAACGGTCTAAGCGGTGGGCAGGCCGGTAGCCTGTCAGTCGAACGGGTTCTTTATCATGATGGCCTGCTCTCTTCCTGTGCCCACACTTACGATGACGGCCTTGACTTTGATTAGCTCCTCTATCCTCTTAATATAGGCCTTTGCTTTTTCCGGCAGTTCCGCGAACTTTGTCATCTTGTCCGTTGGCGAGAGCCATCCCTCTACGGTCTCGTAGACCGGCTCAACTCGGTTGAGCTTATTTTCTTCAATCGGAAATTCGTCGGTCTCATTGCCGTCTATCCTGTAGCCAGTGCAGATCTTAATTTCATCGAGATCGTCAAGTACGTCTAGCTTTGTGATGACGAGTCCGTCGAGTCCGTTTATGCGTGCCGAGTGGTTTACCGCCACCGCGTCGAACCACCCGCAACGGCGCGGCCTGCCCGTGGTCGCCCCGTATTCGCCGCCCTGCTCTCTTAGCCTCTCACCGTCGATGCCCTCTAGCTCTGTTGGAAACGGCCCCTCGCCGACACGCGTGGTATATGCCTTGGCTATCCCTATTACCGTATCTATTCTCGTCGGCCCGATCCCGGAGCCTGTCGCGGCCGAGCCCGCAACGGTATTGGACGAGGTGACGAATGGGTATGTGCCATGGTCCACATCGAGGAGCGCGCCCTGCGCCCCTTCAAAGAGTATGGACTTGCCTTCCTTCATCGCACGGTCGAGAAAGAGCGAGGTGTTAATGATATGGCCTTTAAGCTTTTCGGCGTAGGAGGAGTAGTCTTTGAATATTGTGTCGACATCAAGGGCATCTTCGTCCATGACCTCTTTAAGCACGATGTTTTTTTCTTTTATGTTGTTTTCGAGCTTTGAGCGAAACTCGTCGAGGTCAAGGAGGTCGCCCATCTTAAGCCCTGAGCGTGATATCTTATCCTCGTATGTCGGGCCGATCCCCCTGCCGGTCGTGCCTATCTTTTTGCTGCCCTTTAGTTTCTCTTTCGCCAGGTCTAATATTTTGTGATAGGGCATTATGAGATGCGCGTCTTTGCTTATAATGAGGTCTTCGGCACAAAAGAGCCCTTTTTCCGAAAGGCCCTCGATCTCATCGAGCAGCACTGCGGGGTCTATGACCACGCCGTTACCGAGCACGCACTTTTTGCCTTTTCTGAGTATCCCCGAGGGGATCAGGTGAAAGACGTACTTTTCCCCGTCAACGTATATGGTATGCCCGGCGTTGTTCCCGCCCTGAAAGCGCACGACCACGTCGGCCTCTTCGGTCAGGATATCGACTATCTTGCCTTTGCCTTCGTCGCCCCATTGAGCGCCCACTACTACTACGTTCTTTGGCATCTTTTCTCCACGCTATCTGAAAAGTAAAGTTAAAGGAATTGAAGCTCAGCTTAAACCAAGGGCGGCCGCACACAGGGCCGTCAGCCGTGGTCTATGGCCGTTAAGAGCCTTGCCGTATCAAAGGCGAATCCAGTGGAGGCCGCGCCCAGGCCGTAAAGCCCGTGGAGAGCGTCGTAACGCCCTCCGTAGAGTATCGGCTTGCCTACGCCCGTGGCAAAGCCCTCGAAGATTATACCCGTATAATAATCGAACCCGCGCACCTCGCCGAGATCTATAGTGACAAAGTCCTTATAGCCTTTTTCTTCGATGATCTTTAGAGCTGTTTTGAGGTTCTCTAACGCCGTACTGGCCGCACTGCTTAGCCCGGGGAAGTTAAGGGCCGTCTCTATTACCTCCTCTTCGCCGTAGAGGGTGGTAAGCGCAATAAGGAGCGCCCTCGTATCATCGGGAATATTGTCGCCCATCTGGTCGAGTACAGCCTCAAGCCCGGAGGTGTCCTTTATGGCGATCGCGTCCTTGATCCTGATGCGCTCGTCGTTCGATAGCTTCAGGCGTTCAAGTACGGCCTTTATAAAGCCCACGTCGCCGAGGTCAACCTTATATTCCTTGATATTCAGGGCCTTGAAAGAGTCGAGCGCCATGATTATCATCTCGGCGTCTATCCCGGCGCTGGGTTCATCGCTCACGTACTCGGCGCCAAGCTGGAGTATCTCCGTGGTCTTTGCGCTCCCCTTCGTATCGAGGCGTATGACGCTCTCGTTATAGCAGAGCTTCAAGGGCCTTGGCGTATCCTTCATCCTCGTTGCCGCGACCCTCGCTATCTGGGGCGTGATATCCGGTCTCATGCAGATCACCCTGCCCGTGGAGGGCTCGATGAACTTGACGACCTTGTCTTTGAGGTTCTTGTCGAGTCCCAGGCTTAGTACGTCCAGGTATTCGAGCATGGGGGTGATGATCCTCTCAAAACCGTATTTTGAGAAGACCTTAAGGACAGCCTCCTCAATGGAGTTGATCCTGGCACTCTCCTCCGGGAGGATATCCCTTACGCCCTGTGGAAGCGTTATGGCAGGCGGGGTCTTCATGGTCTTAAATTTCCTCTGACCTTTCTTATTGCTTAAAAGGCGGACGGAAGATTTAAAGAAAATAGAAAAATAAACCTAGAGCTCGACCACCTTAGCCGATATGATATTTGGTAGTTTCAGGAGTTTTTCCATCAGCTCGTTCGACAGCGGCGTGTCTATGTTCCAGACACTTACCGCCTCTTCACCCGCGCTCTCTCTGCCCAGATGGAGCCTCGCTATATTTACGCCGCCCTCTCCAAGGAGCGTGCCGACATTGCCGATAACGCAGGGCTTGTCTTCGTTATGCAAAAATAGCAGAAAGCCTTCGGGAACCACGTCCAGTATGAACTTGTCTATCCGGACGATCCTCGGCTCACTCTTGCCGAATATCGCGCCTTCGATTAAGTTTTCCTCTTCTTTGGTCTTTACCTTAACGGTCACGGAGCTTGCGTAATCTATGGAGCGCGAACTCTTTATCTCGATTACCTTGATGCCCCTCTCCTTTGCGACCGAAGGGGCGTTTACAAAGTTCACGGTCTGGTCCATTACGTGCCCGAGGAGTCCCTTGAGACACGAAATGGTCACGGGCGCAACGTCGTAGTCGGCGACCTCGCCCGAGTACTCGACGCTGACCTCTTCTATTCCGCCCGTAAGTAGCTGTCCCTGAAAGCCGCCGAGTTTTTCGGCAAGCTTGATGTAGGGGTTTAAGACGGTTAGAAGTTCAGCCGGAACGCTCGGTACGTTGACGGCGTTCTTGATGGTGCCGTTTGTGAGATAGTCGGCCATCTGGTTCGCTACCGCTATTGCCACGTTCTCCTGAGCCTCTGTGGTAGAGGCGCCAAGGTGCGGTGTGACTATGACTTCGTCCAGGGCGAGAAGCGGGTTGTCCGGGTCGGGCGGCTCTTTCGCGAAGACATCAAAGGCGGCGCCAGAGATCTTGCCGCTCTTTATTGCCTCTACTAAGGCCTCTTCGTCCACTATGCCGCCCCTTGCGCAGTTTATTAATTTAACACCGTCCTTCATCTTAGAAAAGCTCTCGGCGTTGACGAGAAGCTTCGTCTCGTTTGTGAGCGGCACATGTATGGAGATAAAGTCGCTCTTTGCATAGAGCTCATCCAGAGTTACGAGAGTTATGCCGAGCTTTTCCGCCGCCTCGGCCGATATAAAGGGGTCGTAGGAGATGACGTCCATCTTAAGCCCCTGGGCCCTGGAGGCGACCACGCTTCCAATAGTGCCGACCCCGAGGATGCCGAGAGTCTTTCCCGTAAGCTCCGTGCCCTGGAATTTTTTCTTTTCCCACAGCCCCTTCTTCATTGAGGCGGTCGCCTGCGGGATATTCCTCGAGAGAGCGACCATCATGGAGACGGCGTGCTCCGCCGTGGTGATGGTGTTTCCGCCGGGCGTATTCATTACCACTATGCCCTTTGCGGTCGCGGCCTTGAGGTCTATATTGTCCACACCCGTTCCGGCGCGCCCGATCACCTTCAGGTTCTCGGCCGCCTCCAGGATTTCCGCGGTGACCTTGGTGGCGCTCCTGACGGCAAGCCCGGCGTAGTCCTTTATCTTTGCCTTAAGCTCCTCGGGCTTAAGCCCGGTTATAACGTCTACTTCAAGGCCGGACGTATTCTTGAAAATCTCCTCGGCCTTCTCGCTCATGGAGTCGCTTATAAGTACCTTCACTTTTCTCCCCTACTATTTTTAGTGTTGAGTCAATCGTATATTGTCGTACTCAGCGAGCCTAGAAGCGGTTAGCTGCAAGGCGCCTGAGCGAAGTACTAGCCATAGTTAATTCGAGCGAAAGCAACACAGCAGATGACCGTTTATCGGCTCGCCCGAAGGGAGCTTTGAAAATCGCCCAATACTTCGTTGCAGTCCACTTGAAATATGCCCAATATTACTGCGTGTCTGCGTCTTGTCTTGGGCGATTTGCAAAACTCTGAGACCGATAATATACGGTTGACGCAACACTTAGTATCTATTGACGAGAATCTTCTCTGCCGCGGCTACGCCCTTGCCGAACTGGACTTTGTGGCCGAATTTTTTTAGCGCCATCTCAACGGCACTAAGCGCGATGATAACGTCGAATGTATCGATATAACCCAGGTGGGCGAGCCTTATGATCTTGCCCTTCAGGTGGTCCTGGCCTCCGGCTATGGTTACGCCCATGTCGTCCCTTAGGAACTTTACGAACTTCGCGCCGTCAACATTCTTGGGCAGGTATACGCCCGTGCAGGCGGTGCTCGGGTTCTTCGGGGCGAGAAGTTTTAGCCCCAGCGCCTTTACCCCGGCCCTTGTCGCCTCGGCTAGCACTGCGTGTCTTTTGAATGTGTTCTCGAGCCCCTCCTCTTTAATGAGAAGTAGCGCTTCTTTAAGCCCGTTTATAAGCGAGACCGCCGGGGTATATGCCGACGTATCCTTCTTGAGGTTCTTCCTCTCCTTTGCAAGATCGAGATAGTACCTCGGGCAGGCCGCTTTTTCGTTGAACTTCCAGGCCTTCTTGCTAAGCGCGATAAAGGCCAGCCCCGGCGGGAGCATAAATGCCTTTTGCGAGCCTGAGATAAGTACGTCTATCCCCGTCTTGTCCATAGGAAGGTCCGCTACGCCGACCGCTGTTATGCCGTCTACTATCAAGAGGCAATCCCTCTTTTTTGTAAGCTTCGCGAGCTTCTCTATCGGGTGTGAGGCGGTGGTGCTCGTCTCGCTAGCCTGGCTAAGTACGCCCCTGACATTCGGGTTGTTCTTAAGTATCTTCTCTACGACCTTTGCGTCGACCGCGCTTCCCCAGGCCACCTTTATCCAGTGGACCTTGAGGCCGTAGCTCTCCGCTATCTGGCCCCAGCGCTCGCCGAACTTTCCGCCGTTTATGGCTATAACCTCGTCGCCGGGGCTAAAGAGGTTCGAGATGGCAGCGTCCATCGCCCCTGTGCCGGAGCTAGAGAGCATCAGCACATCCTCTTTGGTCTGGAAGACGTACTTTAAGAGCTTCGCGCACTCGGCGAAGGTTTTAGAGAACTCTGGCGTCCTGTGGTGGATTATCGGCCTTGCCATTGCCAGAAGCGACTGGCTCGGTACAGGCGTCGGTCCGGGGGCTAAAAGGTATCTCTTCTTCATTTAGGGTATCTTTCCTTCCTGTTTTTTTTCTCTCAAAGTAAACAATAGCCCTAAGATAGGGCTATTTGTCCGGTCTGGCTAGTCCCCTTAAAAGGCATAAAAAAAGGGGCTATATTGAGCATGCACAACTTTGTAAAACTACCAGAGGCCCCACCTTTAGTCAAGCAAAATATAAGCTGATTTGGGCCCTCATGGCCGCTAAAATTTACTTGACACGGACCCGTATCATTGGATACAGTATACAATGTATCTGAATATCCGATGATTTTCCCTGCTGAACCCTTTTATTGTAAACCGGACGATTACTTCGCATTAAAAGGTTCCTGGTCTACTCAATATTATTTGTCTTTAAGGGGCTTTTTTCTTTTATAAGCCATTGAATTTTATACTATTTTTAAAATTTTAACTATTTGGGGGGACTTATGGCCAGGAAAAAACTAACTGTCGTAGGCGCAGGCCATGTGGGAGCCACAACAGCTCTCTGGCTGGCGAGAAAAGAGCTTGGCGATGTTGTCCTCCTCGATATTGTAGAGGGCGTGCCGCAGGGTAAGGCCTTAGACCTTATGGAGGCCTCGCCTATAGAGGGCTTTGACTCTAATGTAGTTGGCACGAACGACTATAAGGACACCGCGGATTCCGATGTGGTCATTATTACGGCAGGGCTTCCGAGAAAACCGGGTATGGATCGCTCCGACCTTATCGAAACGAATAAGAAGATAATAAAGAGCGTTGTCGAAGAGGTCGTGAAATACTCTCCGAATACCATTATCCTGGTAGTCACCAATCCGCTCGACGTAATGGTATATATCGCGTGGAAGTACTCAGGGCTTCCCCCTGAAAGGGTCATGGGCTTGTCTGGCGCGCTGGACGCCGGAAGGATGAGGGCCTTTATCGCGATGGAACTCGGCGTCTCTGTAGAAGATGTTCAGGCTATGGTCATGGGCGGTCACGCCGACGAGATGGTCCCCTTGCCCGATTATTCCACTGTAGCCGGAATTCCGATAACAAAACTATTAACGAAAGAAAAGATAGAAGCTATAAATAAGAGAACGAGGACGGCCGGGGGAGAGATAGTAGCGCTACTCAAAACAGGGTCCGCCTACTACGCGCCTTCGAGGGCCGTGTCCGAGATGGCCGAGGCCATCATCCGCGATAAAAAAAGGATAATCCCGTGCGCCTGTTACCTCGACGGCCAGTACGGGGTAAAGGGACTCTTTATCGGCGTCCCTGCTATGCTCGGGTCCGGCGGCGTAGAGAAGATAATAGAGATTGAGCTTGATGAGACGGCGAAGGCGGCGTTCGAGACCTCTGAAAAATCTATCAGGGAGCTTGTCGAAGGGCTCGACCTTTAAAGGGAGGCTGGATTGAGGGAGGTTTCATCAAAGGAGATAACCGAGAAGGTAAAGGAGCTCTGCATGAGCGCCGCCTTTGAGCTTGGCTCTGACGTTACGTGCGCGTTAGTGTCTGCCGCCCAGAGTGAAGAGTCGCCTCTTGGCAGAGACGTCCTCTCCCAGATAGTCGAGAACTTTAAGATAGCCTCGGACGAAAAGGTGCCCATGTGTCAGGACACGGGGCTGGCCGTATTCTTTGTCGAGCTCGGAAGCGAAGTGCATATTGACGGCCTACTCGATGAGGCGATTAACGAAGGCGTAAGGCAGGGCTACGAGGAAGGGTATCTTAGGAAATCGGTCTGCGACCCGGTTACAAGGGTGAACACGGGGGACAATACCCCGGCCATAATACATACCTCTATTGTCGCCGGAGATAAGGTACGCATAATGCTCGCGGCCAAGGGCGGGGGGAGCGAGAATATGAGCGGGATCGCCATGCTAAAGCCCTCGCAGGGTTTAGAGGGCGCTAAGGATTTTGTCATAAATACTATAAAGACGGGCGGAGGCAACCCGTGCCCCCCGATAGTGGTCGGCGTCGGCATTGGCGGAGATTTCGAGAAGTCGGCGATTCTCGCGAAGAAGTCGCTCTTCAGAAAACTCGGCGAGCCGAGCCCCGATAAAGAGATGGCAGCACTTGAAGCTGAACTATTAGATGAGATAAACGCGCTTGGCGTGGGCCCGATGGGTTTCGGGGGAACGGTCACGGCGCTTGCAGTGCATATAGAGAAGCATCCGTGTCATATCGCGAGTTTCCCGGTGGCAGTAAATATACAGTGCCACGCGGACAGACACAAAGAAGTAACGATCTAAGATTGCTCTTTTTCCCGACCCTGGGGGGATTTTTAATTGCTCTCATTCCAGGTTTCTTTTTTAGAACGAAAATAAAGACTAAGCCAAAAAGGATAAGACCATGAAGAACGAACCGATCAGGATAACCCCGCCGCTTACGGACGCCGATGTTGAGGCCTTGCGTGCCGGGGACAGGGTGCTCATCACCGGCACCATATATACGGCGCGCGACTCTGCGCACAAGAGGCTCTTAGAGCTTATAGAAAAGGGCGAGGAGCTTCCTTTCGACATCAAGGGGCAGTTCATATACTACGTCGGCCCAACCCCGCCAAAGCCCGGCAAGGTCATAGGTAGCGCCGGGCCGACCACGAGCGGCAGGATGGACGCCTTCGCGCCGAAGCTATTCGACCTTGGTCTAAAGGGTACGATAGGCAAGGGCCAGCGCTCGGACGAGGTGCTCGAGTCGCTAAAGAAGAATAAGGCTGTCTATATGGCGGCCGTAGGCGGAGCGGCGGCCTTGATCGCGCGGAGCATTAAGCAGGCCGAGATAATAGCTTACGAGGACCTCGGCCCCGAGGCGATACGAAAGCTCGAGGTAGAGGACTTCCCGGTGATAGTCGTAAACGACTGTCACGGCAACGACCTCTTCAAGGCGGGCGTCGAGACCTACAGGAAAAAAGCTTCATAGGAATTCAAAAGGAATATCAAAATGAAGATAAAGCTAAAGAACGAAAATATAGCGAGTGCTTTTGTGGGCCACGTCGAGAAGGTCAGCGGCGAGGTCGCATCGAGATGCTACCAGTGCGGAAACTGTACCGGCGGCTGTCCGGTCTCCTTTAAGATGGACTACGGTCCGAGCCAGATAATAAGGATGCTTCAGATCGGCCAGGAGGAAGAGGTCCAAAAGGCCAACTCCATGTGGATATGCGTTGGATGTATGCAGTGTTTTTCAAGGTGTCCGCAGAGCGTGAGTGCCGCGAATATCTTCGAGGCCCTTCGTCAAATTACACTAAGGCACGGCGAGGACCATCAGGAGATTAAGGATATCCCGGCTAAGTTTTTGAAGAACGCGCCCCAGCAGGCGATAGTCTGCGGCTTTAGAAAGTTCGTTAGCTGATAGGTTTTTATTATGAAGATACCATACTATCCGGGTTGCACACTTAATACCGTCGCAAAGCACTTCGACGATTCTGCCAAAGAATCGGCAATAATACTCGGCTTTGAGATGGAGGATTTAAGCGAGTGGAACTGCTGTGGAGCGAGCTTTCCGCAGACGCCGGATAATATCATGGGCCTTACGGCGCCCGCAAAGGTTTTAGTAGAAGGGAAAAAGGCCGGAGATACTCTTACTACACTTTGTTCGGTCTGTTACAACGTACTTAAGCGTACCAGTAAGGCTCTTGAAGATGATAAAGAGAAGTGCGCGACGGTCTTTGAATTTATAGAGGAGGAGTACGACGGCACGCTCACGATCTCGCACTATCTTGAAATTCTACGCGACACGGTCGGCTTCGACAAGGTCAAAGAAAATGTAAAGAGACCCTTGCAGGGAATAAAGACCGGTGCCTATTACGGCTGTATGTTGCTCCGCCCTTTTGAGGATATGGGCATTGACGATCACGAAGCGCCGACAATAATCGAGGATCTATTAAAGGC
>CBDVCO010000030.1:0-18692 GCA_965372515.1 uncultured bacterium
CGATGGAAAAGAGCCTTGATTTTGTCGGCACTAAGGCTCGAGTCCTGGTAGAGGGCAAAAGCGTAAAGGATGCGAAAGAGCTTACAGGGAGGAGTTCCGTTAACAGGGTTATAAACTTCCCCGGCTCCACGTCGCTTGTCGGTGAGATAATAGACGTAACAATAACTAAAGCACTTCCGAATTCACTAAGGGGTGAGTGTATATAGAGAGGAGCCTTAAATAATGTTAATTGAGATGAAGGTCCACAGCGTTGCCGTAGATCCGTTCACCAAAGCGCCCATTGTCATGTTGAAAGATCTTGATGAGAAGAGGACCTTGCCTATATGGATCGGCGTCATGGAGGCGAATTCCATAACCGCCACCCTTGAGGACAAGAGTCCAGCGCGCCCCATGACCCATGATCTCTTAAAGGAGATAATTGTAAGATCGAATGTGGAGGTGCTAAAGATCGAGGTAACAGATCTAAAGAGCAATGTCTATTATGCGAGCATCCACTTATCTTGTGCGGACACCACATTCAAGATCGATTCAAGGCCAAGCGACGCAATTGCCCTGGCACTTAGGACAGGCTCACCGATCATGGTCGATGAGAAGGTCATTGAAAAGTCCCAGGTCGTTAAGATAAAAAGCCTCGATGAAGAGAGCGACTTCGATTCAGACGAACTCCTCGAGATGCTCGACGAGCTATCAATTGAAGATCTCGGCAAGTACAAGATGTAGCGCCAAAGAGGCGTAGCTACAGTACACCGTAAGACAAACCAACTCTTTTTAAGGGTACTTTTTTTTAGCGACTGTGGGCCGATTTCTGTCCCCCCATTCAACTATGCCACCACGAGAGGTATACTGAAGAGATGATAGATTTTCACTCGCATACACTCCTAAGCGACGGCGTGCTGCTTCCTACGGAACTTGCCCGGAGAGCGCAGATGATCGGATACCGCGCTCTCGCGATAACCGATCATGTGGACGCCTCCAATATTAAGGAGGTCATAGGTCAACTCCAGCGCTTTGCCCAAAGCTACAAAGCGCCTCGTGGTTTCACGCTTGTAACAGGCGTGGAGCTTACACACATCCCGCCCGCGCAGATAGGCCCGATGGTAACCGAGGCTCGTGAGCTTGGAGCGGCCGTTGTCATCTGCCACGGAGAGACCATCGTAGAGCCCGTTATAAGCGGAACGAACCTCGCCTCAATAGAGGCCGGCGCCGACATACTCGCCCATCCGGGGCTGATCAGTGAAGACGAATGCGCTCTCGCGAAAGAAAAGGGCGTTTTTCTTGAGCTTACGAGCAGGAAGGGACACTCTCTAACGAACGGACACGTAGCAAGGCTCGCGAAAAATGCCGGATGCAACCTCTTACTAAATTCAGATTCGCACGCTCCATCAGACCTTATTACAAAAGAGATGGCCGCCAGAATTGTTCTCGGCGCCGGGCTCGATGATGCGGATCTCAGGAGAATTCAAGATAATGCCCAGTCACTGCTCGATAAGGTCTCTCGTTAAATTTTTTCTTTTTGCCTTCGTCTTTGCCGCCATTATCATATCATGCGCGCCGTTATCAGCAAAGGCAGAGGAGGGCACAAGGCTTAAAAAAATCGCTTCTTCAAGCCTCCAGACTTTTGGCAACTACAACGCTGACGGGCTTTCCGATTCAGTTAAGCTCATGTGGAAGAATAGGATCGGCGGACCCAACCGCTTTCAAGGTGTCCCTCAAGCCAATCCATCCTCACCCTTAATTGTCGGTAGTACACTCTATGTAGGTTCTTCCACGGGTATCTTTTACGCTTTTTCACTTGATGACGGTGCTCGCCTTTGGCGTTTCGACGCGGGTAGCGCCATCCACGCCTCTGTGGCCAATGACTCTCTGATATGTTTTGGGACCGTGGGCGGAATGCTTTACTGCCTCGACAGAGATACAGGAGATGAAGCCTTTAAATACAGCATCACCAGCAGTATCAGTTCCGCGCCTGTGATGGACTCAGGGCGCATCTACTTTCTCTCGACAAAGAACCGTCTTCATGCGATCGACCTCACAAGCGGCGAAAAGCTCTGGACATACTCTCAGAGGAACAGGGTCGACCTTGTGCCGAGGTTTACGAACACCCCCGCTCAGTCCGCTGACAAGCTCTTTGTTCTATTTTCAAACGGGGTACTTGTTGCCCTCGGTAAAGAGACGGGTAAAGAGCTCTGGCAAAGGAGCGTGCTTAAGGGGCCTGGTCCCTGGCCCGGAGCGCGGAGGACACCCATCTATCTTGATGACAATCTTTATATAATAGACGAGGACGGTGTGCTGCTCGTACTCAATGCCGACACAGGGTCGCTACGCATAGTCTTTGACGTAGCAAAAACGGTTGACTTTGTTGTTACCAAAGATAACATCATCATCGCCTCGACTACGGAGCTTATTTCGGTGAACAGGTCCACCGCAAACTCAGTCTGGATCGAGACGTTTGAAGCGGCCGCTACAAGGAGGATTTTCGGGGCGGGAGATCACATCTATGTCGTGTCGATCAAGGAGAAAGAACCGATGTGGCTCGCTTATGTAGCAAAAAAGAGCGCAGTGCTTAGTGCACATGCCATTGACGACGGTACCTTTATCTGGAAGAAGAAGTACCGCTCGGGCGTATCCGCGGATATCTCTGTTGTAAAGGACCACCTCTCTATACTCACAGACAAGGGCAGGCTCTACGTCATTGGTTCCAAAAGCGAGTAGATGGAGAATAGACTAAATATTGCCTTTTATTGGCACATGCATCAGCCCCTGTATAAGGATCCGTTTTCAGGGGAGTACGTACTTCCCTGGGTTTTGCTTCACGCCACAAAAGACTATTACGATATGGCGGCGATCCTCGACGAATTCCCCGATATTCACCAGACATTCAATCTCGTTCCCTCTCTGATAGACCAGCTTCAGGACTACGCCTCCGGTAAGGCAAAAGACCAGCTTCTGGAGATTACAAGGAAGAAGGCCGAGAACCTCACAATGGATGATAAGCTCTTTATCGTCGACAGGTTCTTTCAGGCCAACTGGCACTGCATGATAAAACCGATAGAGCGCTACTGGGAGCTTTTGTTGAAGAGGGGCTTTTCAGGAAGCAAGACCGATATCGCGAATTCCGTCAGGTACTTTAAAGATCAGGATTTCCTTGACCTGCAGGTGCTCTTTAATCTGGCCTGGATAGACCCGCAGACCATAAAAGAGGATAAAGAGCTAACGCGCCTTAGAGAGAAGGGCAAGGGCTACACAGAGGACGACAAGGTCGTGCTTTTAAAAAAACAGCTGGAGATCGTAAAGCGCGTAATCCCGAAATATTCCTCACTCGAAAAGCGCGGCACGATCGAGCTTACCACGAGCCCGTACTTTCATCCAATATTGCCGCTTTTGTGCGACACCGAGAGCGCGCGAGAAGCGGAGCCCCATATCACGCTTCCCGAAAAACGTCTTCTCCACCCGGAGGACGCAATGGCCCAACTGAAGATGGGGATAGAGCTACACAAAGAGACCTTCGGCGCCCCTCCAAGAGGGCTTTGGCCGTCGGAAGGTTCTGTCAGCATGGATATGATTCCGCTCGTCAAGGAGGCCGGTATCAATTGGCTCGCCACGGACGAAGAGATTCTCGTTCACTCTCTGGGGCGCGGGCTCACGAGGGACAACTATGGGAACTCCAAAGACGCCTTCATCTACAGGCCGTACTCCATAGATGTGAACGGAGGCAGCCTCGACATGGTCTTTCGCGACCACAAACTCTCCGACCTCATAGGGTTTGATTACGCCAAATGGGACCCTGATAAGGCGGCCGACAATCTGATAACCAGACTCACGCACATCGCCGACATGGTCGATGATCCAGGCGGCCACATTGTAAGCATAATACTCGACGGAGAGAACGCGTGGGAGACCTACAGGAACGACGGAAGGGATTTTCTCTGCGATCTATACGGGAAACTATCAAAGCATAAACGTTTACAGTGCGTCAGCATAGGCGAATTCCTATCAAAGGATAAAAAGAGGGAAACACTACACAGGGTCTTTTCCGGCTCGTGGATCAGCCATAACTTCAGGGTATGGATAGGACACCGCGAGGACAACATCGCCTGGGACTTCATAAGCGACGCCAGAGAAGCGCTCGTTGCCGCCGAAGCGAAAGCAGAGGGAAGAGACATTGCCGACGCCCCGGACTTTGCCGAAGCGAGAAGGGCGCTCTACGCGGCACAGGGCAGCGACTGGTTCTGGTGGTACGGCGATATTCACTCTTCGGAGAACGACGAGGTCTTTGATCTTCTCTTCCGCCGTTATATAAAAAAAGTATATACGGCACTCGGCCTGGAGGCCCCGTTTGCCTTAGAGAGCCCTATCATAGGAGAGGTACTTGGTATGCTCCCCGACAACAGGCCGAGCAGATTTATAGAGCCTACGATCGACGGAGCGATCACGAACTATTTCGAATGGTATTCAGCGGGCTTTATAAAAAGGAGCGGCTCGGGCGGGGCCATGCATACGACCAATGAATGGGAGGGGCTCCTGGACGGCATATCATACGGGTTCGATCTGGACACTATCTTCTTTCGCCTCGATTACCTGGATCACCTCCTGCCCTACAAAGACAAATGGAGCTTCACCTTAAACGTGCTCCAGCCGGGAGCGATAAAGGTCTGCGTTGATATCGAGGAAACAAGTGCCAAGGCCGCGCTCTTTGAACGCGAGGGCAACGGGGCGGACAACGAATGGATAGAGGTCGCCCAAGACTTTGAGATCGCCGCAGGCGACGTTGTGGAGATCGCGGTGCCCTTTGACCTTACCGGGGCCACTGTCGGGGAAGAGATATTCTTCTACTTTGAGATAGACTCGGGCGAAAGGGGTTATGAGAGGTGGCCTGTCAAGGGTTTTCTCATTTTGCCGAGGCCGTCAGAGAGGTTCGAGCAAGAGGACTGGTCCGTATGATGGAGATATCGAAAAATACAACGCCTGCCATGAGGCAATTCCTCAACATCAAGGAAGCACATCCCGACGAGATACTTTTTTTCAGGATGGGCGACTTCTACGAGATGTTCTTTGAGGACGCGCTGGTCGCCTCAAAGCTCCTTGGCATTACGCTAACTTCAAGGAGTAAGGATAAGGATATACCCATGTGCGGGGTGCCTTACCACAGCGCGAAATCCTATATCGCGAAGCTCATAAAAGACGGCTACAAGGTGGCGCTCTGCGAACAGGTCGAAGACCCGGCCGAGGCAAAGGGGCTCGTCCAGAGGGCGGTAACGAGCGTTATTACCCCGGGCGTGGCCCTTGACGATGATTTCCTGGAGCCCGGGGCGAATAACTTTATAGCCGCCGTATCGATCGGCAAAAAAATAGCGGGCCTTTCATTTATGGATGTCCTTACCGGGGAATTCCGTGTGATAGAGTTTGGTAATACGGAGGAGCTTAATGACGAACTCCTGAGAATTAACGCCAGGGAGGTTGTCGTGCCCGAGGGTTCGAGCTTTCCGCCTGAAAGCTCCAATGGCTCGTCCTCTTCGCTTGAGCCCCCGTTTAAAAAGGTTTCATATATGGGAGAGTACGATTTCAGCTCGGAAATTGCGCTTAAAAGGCTTACCAGGAAATTCAACGTCCTCTCCATGGACGGCTTTGGCTGTAGTGAGCTCACAGAGGGCTTGAAGGCCGCGGGAGCGCTCCTTCACTATGTCACGGAGTCGCAAAAGACTGAGCTAGGCCATGTAGACAAACTAACTCCGTACTCTCTCGGCAACTACCTTACACTCGACCATACGAGCAGAAGGAATCTGGAGATAACCGAGAATATCCGTACGCGCGGCAAAACGGACACGCTCCTGGGGCTACTCGACAGGACAAGGTCGCCTATGGGGCAGAGGATGCTTCGTAATTGGCTCACTTACCCTTTGACCGACGTAGATGAGATCAACAAAAGGCTCGACGGGGTAGGGGAGCTCATTAGTGACAAGATCGCCAGGGGCGCTCTTCAAGACGCCTTTGACGGGGTATATGACCTCGAGCGCCTCGCGGGGCGTGTAAGCCTTGGAGTAGCGAACCCCAGAGACCTGGTATCTCTAAAGCTCTCGCTTATGAAGGTGCCCCGGATAAAAGAACTCATCGCAAAATTCGCCTCTCCTTTCTTATCCAGGCTCGCGTCCTTACTTGACGAGGTCAAAGAGGCCTCTGACCTGATAGACGAGGCCATAAACGACGCACCGCCGATATCATTAAAAGACGGCGGGGTGATAAAGGAGGGTTTCAGGAATGATGTCGACGAACTGCGCGAGATCGGCTCCGGCGGTAAAGAGGCGATAGCACGGCTTGAGGCGAAAGAGCGCGAGAGGACAGGCATTAACACCTTAAAGGTCGGATATAATAGGGTCTTTGGCTACTACCTGAGTGTGCCGAGGACAAAGCTCGCTAATATCCCCGAGGACTATATAAGGAAACAGACGCTCGTTAATGCCGAGCGCTATATCACGCCTGAGCTAAAGGAGTTCGAGACAAGGGTCCTTGAGGCTCAGGAAAAGGTCCTTGAGCTTGAAAGTTCCATCTTTGCCGAAGTTAGAGAGGTCGTGGCGGGCTTTAGCGAACGTATCAGGGTAACGGCCTCGACTCTCGCTACTCTCGACGTAGCACTATCTCTAGCCGATGTCTCACAGGCTCAAAATTACGTCAGGCCCGAAGTTTGCGAAGGCTCCATTATAGAGATCAAAGAGGGGCGCCATCCCGTAATAGAGGGCTCGGCTAAAGCAACAGGAAACGAGGGGTTTGTGCCGAACGATATCCGTATCGATTCCACGGACGGACAAATCCATATAATCACCGGGCCGAACATGGCCGGCAAATCCACCTTTATGCGGCAGGTCGCTTTGATAGTGCTTATGGCGCAAATAGGCTCTTACGTTCCGGCCCAGAGCGCCAGTATCGGCGTGGTCGACCGGATATTTACGCGAGTAGGGGCCTCAGACGACCTCTCACGCGGCCAATCCACGTTTATGGTGGAGATGAATGAGACGGCAAACATCCTGAATAACGCTACGGACAAGAGCCTTATAATACTCGACGAGATAGGGCGAGGCACCTCTACCTTCGACGGGCTAAGTATTGCCTGGGCTGTGGCCGAATTCCTGCACGACCGCGAAGGACGCCGCGCCAAAACGCTCTTCGCCACCCATTACCATGAGCTAACCGAACTATCCTTGACAAAAGAGAGGGTCAAAAATTATAATATTAGTGTTAAGGACTATAACGGCCGGATAATATTCCTGAGAAAGGTCGTACCCGGCGGGGCGTCAAGGAGCTACGGCATCCAGGTCGCAAAGCTCGCGGGCCTCCCCGCTGAAGTCGTCAAGAGGGCCGGCGTGCTCTTAAGGAATCTGGAGAACGGCGAGCTTGACGAGGCCGGCAAGCCGAGATTTATCTCTCGTGACGATAAGGCCGCTTCTAAAGAGAGCCAGCCGAGCCTTCCGAATATTTTCTCTCATGAAGGCGCGGTCAAGGAACACTTAAAGAGCATTGATCTCGACAAGACCACCCCTATAGACGCGCTCAAGGAACTTTATAAGTTAAAGGAGATAGTCGACAGCTGATGAGCCTTCCTAGAACATTCCTCGTGATCATCTCCTTACTTGCTCTTTCCCTTCTTATACTCGCTCTTCCCGCCGATTCTCTGTCAAAGTCAAAGAAGGGTGAGGTCAATAACATCAGGCACTGGTCCAACCCGTCATATACCCGCGTGGTAATCGACGTCAGCGAAAACGCCAGGTTCTATCATCACATACTTGATGAAGACGCGAAGATAAACGTCCCCCACCGCCGCCTCTATGTCGATATCTACGGCTCGGACCTTTCAAAGCGGCTAAAGAAAAAGTACCCCATCAATGACGGCCTCTTGAAAAGGGTCAGGGCAGGTCAATACAAAGACAACACTGTCCGGGTTGTTCTCGATATCGAAAGCATTGAGGATTATAAGATATTCGCCCTTTCAGACCCGTTCAGGATCGTAATAGACGTCATGGGTAAGGGTTTTAAGGGCAAACCCGGTGTTGAGGGGAAGACCGTTCCGGGCCCTCTGCCGAGCGAGATGACCAATGAGGCCTTAAAGGCGAGCCATAAGGTCAATACGATAGTGATCGACCCCGGACACGGCGGAAAGGACCCCGGAGCTATAGGCAGGCGTGGACTAAAAGAGAAAGACCTTACGCTCAAGATTTCAAAGAAGCTCCAGAAGAGACTCAAGAAAATGAGCAGGGCAAAGGTCATCCTTACCAGAAAAAAAGATGTCTATATACCGCTTGAGGAGAGAACGGCCATCGCGAATACGGCACAGGCCGATATATTCGTATCTGTTCACGTAAACGCCAGTCCCAGAAGGAAGGCGTCGGGAATAGAAACATATTATCTTGACGTATCGAACGATAAAAGGGCCATACAGGTCGCGGCGAGGGAAAATTCGGCCTCGGCCAAGGCGACAGGGGACCTTCAGTATATACTTAGAGACCTCATGCGCACGGCGAACAGAAACGATTCAAGCGCGCTAGCCACCCATATCCAGAACTCGCTTGTCAGCACGCTAAAGAGGAAATATAGCGGCATTAACGGTAACGGCGTAAAGGGGGCCCCTTTTTACGTCCTTGTGCGTACGAATATGCCGAGCATTCTCGTCGAGGTCTCCTTTATAAGTAACTCCAGGGATGAAAAAAGACTTAAGACAGAAAAATATCTCGATGAGATAGCAAGAGGCATCGCCGTTGGAATACTCGATTTTATGAGCGGCAAGAAAGCAAAGGAGTAAGGTGAGGGGAGCTAGAGAGAAGGCGCATTCTGGTGAGCTTTTAAAAGGATCTCAGGGGGAGGTGCCTTCTGCCAAAGAGATCAAAGTCCTGCTCGCGCAATATGAAGCCGAGCTAAGCGGGCATCACGCTGAATTAGGCTCCGGGCGTAGCGTTGTAAAAGAGTTTAGCCTATTTATAGACCGTCTTCTTGCGGAGCTCTTCACAAAGCTCACCAGGAAATATTCCATTAAGGAGCGTGTGGCGCTTATTGCGTTAGGCGGTTACGGCAGAAGTGAGTTGAACTTTCGCTCCGACGTGGACCTCATGCTCGTCTATAAGCGAAAGATCACCCCCCCTGTAAAAGAATTGACCGAGAATATGCTCTATACGCTCTGGGACGGAGGTCTCGACGTAGGGTTTTCCATAAGGAGCGTAAAGGAGGCGCTGAAACTCGCCCATGACGACCTTAAGACCATGACCGCTCTGCTTGATACGAGGCTTATTACGGGGGATAGCGAACTGCTAAAGGAACTGGACAAAGGGGTGCGCTCAAAACTTCTTACCAAAACTCGCGCCAGGAGGTTTATCAAAGAGAAAGAGGCTGAAAATATCACAAGGCACGCGCGTTTCGGGGGGAGCGTCTATATACTTGAGCCAAATGTCAAGGAAGGGCTCGGGGGGCTTAGAGACCTCCATACGGCGAGGTGGATAGTCCAGGCAAGCGGGAATAAAAAGGAAATCGATCTAAAAAAAGACGGCCTGCTTACGCCTGACGAAGCCTTCGAGCTAGGTGAGAGCTTCGATTTTCTTTTGTGGGTCAGAAACGAACTTCATCTCAATACCAAAAGAAAGGCCGAACAACTAAACTTCGCTCATCAGATGAGGATAAGCCGCCTTCTCGGTTTTAAGGATACTGAGCGCGCCCTGGCCGTCGAGAGCTTCATGCAGATCTACTACGAACACGCCTCCAATATAAGCCGCTATTCCGAGCTTATGATCGGAAGGTTGCATCGCGCCGGAAAAAAGAAAAGCATACTTTCAAGCGATAAGAGAAAAAAGCTCGATAAGGATTTTAGCCTTGTAAGTGGCAAGATATCTATCGATTCCAAAGAGCTCTTTACAAAGGACCCGGCCCGGATGATGAAGGCCTTTGAACTTTCCGAGGCCCACTCCGCTCAGATCGGGCGTAACACTAGCGACCTGATACTTAAAAACCTTCACCTCTTTAATGACACTCACAGGCGCTCGCCCGAGGCGGCCGAGTCGTTTCTAAATATCTTAAGAGGCAGGAATATATTCAAGACCCTTCAAGAGATGCATCAACTGAAATTCCTTGAGACCTATATCCCTGAGTTTGCTAATATCAAGAGTAAGGTACAGCACGACCTCTATCATGTCTATACCGTCGACGTACATACGCTCTTTGCCGTAAGGGAGCTTGACAGGCTCGGCGGGCCCTTAAAAAAAGACTATTACCTCTATTCAACACTTCTCGAGGAGCTTAAGAGGCCGGAACTCCTGATCCTCGGCATCCTCTTTCACGATATCGGAAAGGCTTTAGGAAAGGGCCATGCCGTTACCGGAGCGGAGCTCGTTCCTGTAATACTTGAGAGGATGGGCCTTGATGCTGAAGATATCGAAACGGTACGTTTCCTGGTGAGATATCACCTCATACTTGCCGATACGGCCCAGTACAGGGACTGTAGCGACGAAAAGCTGATCGTAGAGTTTGCCCGTGAGATCGGAACCATTGAAAAACTCAATATGCTCTTTCTTCTTACATTCGCCGACGTAAGGGCCGTAGGCCCGGAGGTATGGAACAAATGGAAGGGGGCGCTCTTCCAGGAGCTTTACTTTAAGACATTAAGGGTGATCGAGAGGGGGCGTTTTGAGGTCGGAGATATCGACGAGGTAATAGCCGGCATAAAAGACGAGGTGAAACTCCACCTCAAGGGGGCCGACGACAGGGGCGTCGAGGCCTATCTAAAACTGCTCCCCCCCAGATATTTCCTCTCAAACAGCGCCGAGATGATAGCGGAGCATAAAAGAGTGGTCGACGCCCTCAAAGGCGAACCTGTCGTTATGAGGACCGTACAGAACACAGAGGCCGAGCTTTCGGAGATAACCATATGTACGCACGACCTCTTCGGGCTCTTCTCCATGATATCGGGCGTGATGGCGGCGAACTCCGTAAATATCCTCGATGCCCATATCTTTACGCTCCATAACGGGGTCGTACTCGACATCCTCCAGGTAAAGAGCCCGATAGGGGAGGCCATTACGGATGTGGGGAAGCTAGCAAAGATCGAAAAGGATATAAACGACGTTATAACCGGTACGGTCAGAGTGGACAAACTCGTAGAGAGGAAAAGACCATCCATTCTCGACCAAAAAGCTACCCCGGACGTGCCTACAAGGATAGAGATAGACAACGAGGTATCGGAGACCTATACGGTTATCGATATCCGCACCCAGGATAGATTGGGACTCCTCTATAATATAAGCCGTGTATTAACGGAGCTTGGGGTATATATAGTCGTCGCAAAGATTACCACTAAAGGGGAGGCGGCGGCCGATATATTCTATGTCAACGATATATTCGGACAAAAGATATTCTTTGACGAGAGGTTGGCTGAAATAACCAGGACACTCTATAGCGCTTTGGAAGAAGGTATCGATGAAGAGGGGAAAAGAGCAGGGGAAAACGGGTAGAGAGGAAGAGTCTTCGCCAGAGCTGATGGCCTTTTTGAGCTATCTGGCCGTTGACAAGGGACTATCCGTCAATACACAGAGCGCCTACAGGCAAGACCTTATGGACTTTATGAGGTTTCTCGACAAACGGGCAGTAAGCCTTATTGGGGCTGGAGCCAAAGATATAGACGCCTATCTTAGCTCTCTTAAGAGGAGGGGGCTGAGCTCTACGAGCATGGCGCGCGGGCTAACGACACTAAGGGGCTTTTATAAGTTCCTGTTGATGAACGAAGAGATCTCCGCCTCACCGTGCGAGCGTATTGATATGCCAAAGCTAACCCGGCGTCTGCCGCGCTTTTTGACGCTAGACGAGGTGGAGAGCCTCCTTGAGAGCCCCCCGCTTACGAGCTTGATCGGAGTTAGGGACCGCGTAATGCTGGAAGTCCTCTATGCCACGGGCTTCAGGGTATCGGAGTTGATTAATATAAAGCTAAACGACCTCGATATGCAGCGAGGCGTGATCACCACCATCGGTAAGGGAGAAAAGGAGCGTATCGTTCCTATAGGGGAGGAGGCCATGAAGTGGATAAAGCGCTATGTAGATGGGGTGAGGGATAGTATACTAAAAAGTAAGGATAGTAGCGGAGTTCTCTTTGTGACCAACAGGGGGGGCGCAATGACAAGGCAAAATTTCTGGACTATAATCAAGAAACACGCCATTGGCGCTGGTATCGAGGCCACCAAGATAAAGCCCCATGTGATACGCCATTCATTCGCGACGCATCTATTGGAGCGCGGTGTCGACCTGAGGCACCTGCAGGCAATGCTCGGGCACGCGGATATCAGCACCACGCAGATATATACCCATGTGATGAGCGAGAGGTTAAAAGGGCTCCATGAAAAGCACCATCCAAGAGGGTGAGGACGGCCAGGGGCTGACCAGGCGGTGAGGGCGGCCAGTAACTAGCCAGGGGAGGTTAAAGTGAAGTATAAGGCTTTGGAAAATATATTCAGCGTCAACCTCGGGGTTAAGCAAAACGAGATGGCCCTTGTATTTACCGATTTTGAAGGGGGCGCTCTGGAGAAACCCGAGCCCGACTCGCTACGCGATATCGCCTCGCGCGTGGCGCTTCTGGGCACGATGTTTTGTAATATCGAATTCCTGGAGTACCAGAGTACCGGTTGCCACGGCGTTGAGCCCCCCATACACGTCTGGGAAGCCGCGTTCGGCTCTGACCCGATAAACGAGCTAAGCGACAGGGGATTGATGGATAAGGTCCTCGCGAAGGATTGCACTGAGGAAGAACTCACCGAGTGCGAGGATGTAATAAAAGGGTGGCGGGAGAAAAGGCCGACCGGGCATAGGGCCGGAGATAAGGGTGTTGACGCTGTGATCGCGCTTTCCAGGTACTCTACGAGCCATACGAAATTTCGCGGCTGGCTAACAAGCCTTAAAAGGGTCCGATACGCGAGCATGCCGCTCTTTGACGCTTCGATGATAGACGGCGTTATGAGGGCCGACTGGGAGCTGGTAAAGGAGCGTACGGAGCGCCTAGTTTCACTTATGGAGGGTAGCGAGAGTGTTTCAATAACAACGCCCAACGGGACCGATATAAGCTTTTCCATTAAGGGACGCCCTGTGCTGGCCGATACGGGCATTATCACAACACCGGGCTCGTTCAGCAACCTTCCGGCAGGAGAGGCCTTCCTCGCTCCCGTAGAGGGCACAGCTCAGGGTCAATTGGTACTCGACTGGGCCCCTACAAAGAAACTGGAGAGCCCCGTGACATTGACAGTCGAGAACGGTCTGGTAGTCAAGGCTACGGGCAGGGATCCATTCGCAGAGGTGATAAACTCAAAGATCGCCGAAGACCCTCAGATGGGCAATATAGCCGAGCTCGGCATAGGGACGAACGAGAGCGCCACGAGGCCGGATAATATCCTTGAGACCGAGAAGATACTCGGCACCGTGCATATCGCCATAGGGGATAACTCTACATTCGGTGGAAACGTGAGCGTGCCTTTTCACCAGGATTTCATCTTCTTTAAGCCTACGATGAAGGTCTTAAAAGAGGGTAAAGAGAGAGAGCTCTTAAAGGCAGGAGAGCCGGATTTTTAATATCATTTTTGACAAAAACCCTGTCACTACCGTTATTCACTAAGCCATTTCCCCTTTTGATCCAGTCATTTAGATATGACAAACCTATTGACAAAGGTTAAAGTAAAGCATTAGGGCAGGTGTCCCAGCCCCGCATTAGCTTTCACTTCAAGGCCTCTCATATCGTAATTTTACATAATATCCATTATGCGACATCCGATATCAGGAGCAAGGGTAACCAGGATACCTCATCCTTTCTCTCAACTCTCTTCTCTACGCAATCTTGTAGCTCGATTTTTCAAAAACTACGATTGACAGCCTTCTCATATCTTTGTTAATATAAAAAGATGATGTCACCGGAAGATATGATACTACTCTTTGAGCTTACCCTCTTTGCCCTGGCCATGAACCTCCCCTTCGGTTATCTGAGGGCCCCAACAAAGAAGTTCTCGGTTGCGTGGTTCCTCTATATCCACCTCCCTATCCCGGCCATAATCGTCATGAGAAGGTACGCCGGATTCGGCTATTCGGTAGTTCCCATAATGATAGCCGGCGCTGTCGCGGGTCAGATCATCGGCGCGCGCTTAAACAGAAAGGCGCGTATGGAGAAGAAGGCGCGCGAGAATATTACCTCAGATGAAGCATGAGCGCCTCTCACATATCAGCGATATTATAGATAACTCCCTAGCAAAGCTCTCCATGAAAGAGCGCCTTAGCGAATACAGGCTCCAAATGGCCTGGCCAAAGATCGTCGGCCCTCTCATCGCAAAGAGGACCAGCCCTCTTAAGCTCATACGTAAGACCCTCTATGTCAATGTAAGCTCTCAGACATGGATGACCGAGCTTCAGTACCAAAAAAACGATATAATAGAGAAAATAAAACAAGAGATCGCCGAAGAGCTGGTTAGTGATATAATTTTTAGATTTGGTAGCCTTGCCAGGCCCGTTTCCCGCGTAAAAAAGACTATAGAGGCGAAACAAGGGTCTAAAGCCGAGCTCAGAGCCTATACAAGCGCCTTTATAGATAAGACCGTCACCCCGGTGAAGGATAAGGAGCTAAGAGAGCTTATAAGGCGTACTATGAGCAAGGGCGGCTCTTAGGAAGCTGCTGTCCCCATTTCCCGCCCTGCCTCCACCATAAAGAGCTTTGGTTCATTGCCATCTTTGCAAGCCACCAGTTCTTTCCTAATTACACTAAAACCATTAGAGCGTAGCTCATTTAAAAGTTCGTTCTTCCGTAATATCGGAAATATCAGAAAGAGCCTGCCACCCTCGCTTAAGAGACGCTTAGAGACCTCAATAAGCTCTTTTAAACTCCCAAACCTCTCATATCTGGCTTTAGCCCTTCTTTCATCATCGCTCTCTCTACCTTGCCCGGCCTTGATATACGGCGGGTTCGATACGACAATATCGAACGAACCGGCCTCGCAAATATTCGGCAACTCTCTATAATCCAGATGGAGTATCTCTATTCTTTCTTCAAGGCCGCTGCGCTCCATGTTCTCTCTGGCGCATCCAGCCGTGTCCGCGTCGATCTCCACCCCTGTAATATGGCTGATATCGCTCCTGGCGGCCAATAGCATGGGGATCACGCCCGTAGCAGTGCCTATGTCTATTATAGAGCGAGCCTTATCGATATCAGGGCTATTAATGAGAAAATCAACCAAATGGAAAGGGTCTTCGGTGATGGCTGGAAAACCATCCGGATGAAGAAGCTCGTATGGGCCTATCTTTTCGATGCGTACGCCCGACACGGGAAGGACCTAAATATTGGGGTCAAGAGGGTTTATGGTAAGCCCCGTGAGGAGCTTTGGGTAGAAGTAGGTCGATTTCTGCGGCATGACCAGCCCTGCCTCGGCCACTGCCTTGACCTGCTCTATCTTTGTGGGGTTCATGAGGAAGACCATCTGCATATCGCCATCCCTTACTTCATCTATTGCCTCATCCAAATCCTTTATATACTTGATATTGGTCTTCTTTTCCTGCGCGGACTGGCTTATATGAAGTATTCTCTCAAGTATCAGGGAATGAAGTATCGTTACATCGAGGGTCTTGTAGACCTCGGGAAGCCCCTTGTCGAACAATCTATCGAGCATTTTTATATCCTTAAGCGTCAGGATGTAATACGAATCCATTCCCTTTATATAGAGGCCAAAAGAGACGCTCTTGCTCGGCTCACTGCCACCGTAGAGCTTGTCTAGGAACCTGTCCTTTGCCAGAGGCTCCATACGGTCGTCAAAGAAGAAATCGTCAATAAAGAAATACTCCTCGCAGTACCTTAAGAGATCTTCTCCATTGAACCTGTTGAGGCTGTGAATGGCCCTGTGGGTTGGGAGAACGACCATTCCCTCGTCGTCCATGCTTGAAAAATACATCATGATCGAATCATAGGGGCCCGGGGCGTCGTTCTCAGAGTGCATGAAATCCCTGTAATTGAGCGCCGTCTCATAGCGGTGGTGTCCGTCGGCTATAAAGACCGGGCGGCCCTCCATGGAGGCGCTAAGCTTTTCAATTACCGATCTATCGTCTATAACCCATACCCTGTTTATGATCCCGTCGTCGTCTGTCGCCTCAATGAGCGGCGTCTTCCCCTTTGCGGCCTCTGCCAGAAGATTGGCCGGCCTCTGGTTTGGCTTAAGGTCTGAATCGGAGAATATGGCGAATATAGAGCTCAGGTTGCACTTAAGCGCCTTCATGAGCTTTAGCCTGTCCTTCTTTGGGCCTGATAAGGTCTTCTCATGCGGATAGATGCTTCCCTTGCCGAACTCCTCTAGATCTCTCGCCGCGATAAAGCCCTTCCTGAGATGTTTAACACCACCAACACTATATTCCTGCGTATAAAAGTATATGGAGGGCTCCTCTTCCTTTTCTAGAATATTCTCGGCGCGCCAGTTCTTAAAATCATTGGCGGCGTCTTTATAGCGCGCGTCTTTACCTGCACCCTCTTTGGCAAGAATTAGCCTTACGATGTTCGCGGGGTCCCTCTTGTATAGCTCGTCTTGATACGCAGGGCTTATAACGTCATAGGGCGGGGCGAGCACCTTCTCTATATCCTTTATGACCTTTTGATTGTAATGGATCCCCTTGAAGGGATGTAGGGTAGACATTCGTAACCTGCTGTTATATTTAGCGTTTTTTTCTCTTTCTCTGGCTCTCGAAATCCCCAGCGAGAAGCTCTGGAAGTCAATCAATGTACTATTCATATGGTTGCCGTGTCAATGGAAATATGGTAAAAAACCCTATGGCAACGAAAGATAAAAAAATAACCGAAACGAATGCCCGAAAAAGGATCAAAGAGCTAAGAGCGGATATTGAGCGCCACAACAGGCTCTATTACGTCCTTGACGCTCCAGAGATTACAGACGCCGATTTCGATCGCCTCTTCAGAGAGCTTGAGGATCTGGAGGCCCGGTTCCCTCACCTCGTAACACCTGACTCCCCTACTAAGCGTGTCGGAGTTAAACCGCTTGAGGCATTCGGCACTATAAAACACGAGACACCGATGCTCTCGCTCCAGAACGCTGTCACAGAGGAAGAGGTCCGTGCCTTTGATGTGCGAGTAAAGAAGGCCCTTGAGATTGATGAGGATATCGAATATGTGGTAGAGCCTAAGATGGACGGTCTCGCCGTAGAGCTTGTCTACGAGGACGGCCTACTCAAGCACGGTTCTACCAGGGGCGACGGCTATGTCGGTGAGGATGTCACAATGAACCTCCGGACCATAAAGTCTATTCCTCTAAGGCTCCCCGCTAAACCGACCCGCCTTGATGTCAGAGGTGAGGTATTTATACCGAAAGACGCATTTAATAAAATAAATTCTAAGCGCTTAAAAGAGGAGATGGAACCATTTGTCAATCCGAGGAACGCGGCGGCCGGTTCTCTAAGACAGCTCGACCCGAAGATAGCCGCCTCTCGCCCATTGGATATCTATTGCTACAATATTGGCAAAGCCGAGGGTATAGCCGTTAAGAGCCACATGGAGAGCCTTAAATCTCTTAAAAGACTCGGGCTAAAGGTAAATCCCTTAATTGAGACTATAACCGGCATAGAAGGGGCGCTTACGTATTTTAAGAGAATTGAAGATATGCGCGAAGGCCTTCCCTATGAGATAGACGGCATAGTAATAAAGGTAAATGACCTTGTTCTTCAGGACCAGATCGGCTCGATTTCGAGAAGCCCCCGCTGGGCCATAGCCTATAAGTTCCCTCCCGATAGAGAGCAGACTATTCTAGAGGATATCCAAATCCAGGTCGGAAGGACCGGGGCGCTAACCCCGGTGGCCCATCTAAAGCGGGTAAAGATCGGCGGGGTGATGGTCGAGAGGGCGAGCCTCCATAATATGGACGAGATCGAGCGTCTCGGCGTACAAATTGGCGACACCGTAATTGTCGAGAGGGCCGGTGACGTCATACCAAAAGTAGTTAAGGTTATAAAAGGGAAGCGGCCGGCTGGATCAAAGCCCTATAAGATGGCCAGGGCCTGTCCTGTTTGCAAAGCAGGGATTACCAGAACCGGCGTAATAAGCTACTGCACAGGCGGCTTGTCGTGCCCCGCGCAACTCAAGGGCTCGATAGAGCATTTCGTAAGCAAGGGCGCGCTCGACATAGACGGTTTCGGCCCTAAGAATGTCGAGCAGTTCATAGATGAAGGGCTTATAAAAGACCTCGCCGATATATATTCGATTAAGAATAAGAGAGAAGAATTGCTTAAATTGGAAGGATGGAAAGAGAAGAGCGTAGATAATCTTCTCAGTGCAATAGAAAAGAGCAAGGAGACGGAGCTTAAGAGGATCATCTACGGCCTCGGTATACGTAATGTCGGCGAACACGCCGCCGGAATACTTGCTGATCTCTTTAGCACCCTCGACGCCCTTATGGATGCAGGCGTTGATACGCTTACAGATGTAGATGAGATTGGCCCTATAAGCGCTAAGAGCATCAAAGACTTCTTCGCAGAAGCGCATAATCGGAATGTGATAAAGAAACTTAGAACGGCCTTCGGCGAATTCCCACCAGTCGAGAAAAAGTCCGGCCCCCTTCTTGGCAAGACATTCCTCTTCACCGGCACCCTCTCCACTTTAACAAGGAGCGAGGCCGAGGCCCTGGTCGAGGCTCAAGGAGGTAAAATTTCAAAGT
>CBDVCO010000031.1:0-18584 GCA_965372515.1 uncultured bacterium
GCCAAAAAGGAGCCTGAGCCGGAGCCGATAGAGCTAGTCGTCTCCAGCTCGCCGCACCTTCTTACCCAGGAGAGTATCCCGAAGATCATGCACAACGTGGTGCTCGCCCTCGTACCGGCGATCATCGCGAGCGTCTACTACTTCGGCTATCGCGCCGGCGTACTGATCATTACCTGTGTCGTCGCCTCTATCATTACAGAGGTGGTATTTCAGAAGGCTAGAAAACAACCCGTAACAGCCTATGACGGGAGCGCGATAATCACGGGGATACTCCTTGCCCTTACTCTGCCGCCGAGTTTTCCAATATACGGAGCGATAATCGGCTCGGTCTTCGCCATCGGTGTCGGAAAGCAGATATTCGGCGGGCTCGGCTTTAATATATTTAACCCCGCGCTTTTAGGTAGGGCTTTTCTGCAGGCCACATACCCGGTGCTTATTACCACATGGTCGGAACCATTCAAGGGGGCCGTCGACGCGGTGAGCGCGGCCACACCCATTGCGCTCATGAAGTTCGAGGGTGAGTTGACACCCGTCCTCGACCTCTTTACAGGCTCTGTCGCTGGCTCGCTCGGCGAGACATCCGCGATAGCCATAATAATAGGCGGCCTCTACCTTCGCTACAAGGGGTATATAAACTGGAAGCTACCGCTTGGATATCTGGGCTCCATAGCGGCTTTCGGCGCGATATTCTGGCTCGTTAATCCGGCCAAGTACCCAAGCCCCCTATTTCATATCTTCGCCGGCGGCGCCATGCTCGGAGCGTGGTTCATGGTCACCGATATGGTCACGAGCCCGGTAACGCCCAGGGGGCAGTGGATATTCGTCATAGCCGCGGGCTTTCTGGTTGTGATTATTCGCCTCTTCGGCGGTCTCCCCGAAGGGGTTATGTATTCGATACTACTTATGAACTCTATTGTGCCGCTCCTGAACAGGTGGACGAGGCCCAGGGTATTCGGACAGATGCCAAAGGCCGGGGGAGGCGCCGATGCGGGCAATACCCAGTAAGGTTATTATATGAAGTTTAAAGAGACATCTTTCGGCATGCTGCTTGTGCTTACCGCGACCGCCATAATAATCGGCGCGGTGCTCGCCTTCGCCTTTCAGAAGTTCTATCCGAAGATCGAGGCCAACAGGATTGCCGAGGAGAAGAGGGCCATATTCGCCGTGCTTGAGGGCGCCGAGAGCTATGAAATAATCGAGCGCGAGATAGACGGCAAGAAGGGCAAGGAGACGGTCAGGATATTCAAGGGCCTCACGGCCGGGGGCAATCTCGTCGGCTACGCCTTCATTGCCGAAGGCCCGGGGTTTCAGGCCAAGATAAAGATGATGGTCGGCCTTAATTTCCAGTTCAAGAAGCTGCTCGGCATGAAGGTCCTCGACCAGTTGGAGACCCCGGGGCTAGGCAACAAGATCGTCGAGGATAAGTTCACGGACCAGTTCCAGGGGCTTGCCTTCACGCCGAAGATAGAGTACCTTAAGAACAAAAAGCCCGAGAAGGACAACCAGATACAGGCCATCACCGGAGCTACCATATCGAGTAAGGCGGTCGTGACCGCGATCAACAACAGGCTTGAGGTCATAATGGAGATCTTGGGCGAAGAGTTGAAGGGATAGCTATGGCGAAGAGGACGCTCGCAGAGGAGTTTACTAAAGGCTTGCTGGCTGAAAATGCAGTGACAAAGATGCTGCTCGGCATGTGCCCCACACTCGCCGTTACCAACTCGGCGACCAACGGCTTTGCCATGGCCGCGGCAACGGCATTCGTACTTATAAGCTCATCGACCTTTGTCTCCATCATAAGGAGGCTCGTGCCCTCTCAGGTGAGGATACCGACATATATTATTATCATAGCGGGTTTTGTTACGCTCGCAGACCTCTTTCTTAAGGCCGAGTTCCCGGCTATATCAAAGTCGCTCGGCCCGTATATTCCTTTGATAGTCGTAAACTGCCTGATCCTCGGCCGCGCGGAGTTCTTTGCTTCAAAGCACTCGCTTGGGCGCTCCATTGTCGACGCCCTCGGCATGGGCACGGGCTTTATGATAGTCCTCGTCGTACTCGGCGCCGTAAGGGAAATTCTCGGCTCCGGTTCTATATTCGGCTTTGTCCTTATGAGCGAAGAGATATGGATACCGTGGGTCGTAATGGTCTTGCCCGCCGGGGCCTTCCTGACGCTCGGCGTGATGCTCGGTATTTTAAATTACGTCACCATGAAGAAGGGAGTTTAAAGCGTGACTCAGATAATTCTTATATTTATATCCGCGGCGATAGTCAATAACTTCGTGCTCGCCTACTTTCTCGGTATATGCCCGTTCCTCGGTGTATCCAAAAGGGTCGATACCTCGGTCAATATGGGGCTTGCCACCACGTTCGTCATGACCTTGAGTGCCGCGATAACCTGGCTCATAAATACCTTCATACTCGTTAAGTTCAACCTGCCCTTTCTCCAATACGTGACATTTATTATCACCATCGCCTCGCTCGTTCAACTCGTGGAGATGTTCATAAGGAAGACGAGCCCGCCGCTCTACAGGAGCCTTGGGATATTTCTTCCGCTTATAACGACCAACTGCGCAATTCTCGGGCTCGCGCTCTTTGCCGTACTTAGAGAGTACTCATTTATCGAGAGCCTATCTTTCGGCATAGGCGCGGGAGTCGGCTTTACAATAGCGCTCGTTATCATGGCGGGCATAAGAGAAGAACTAGAGTTCGCAGACGTACCAGAGGCACTTAAGGGCGCGCCCATGACGCTTCTGGCCGCGGGTATGCTCGCGCTCGCATTCATGGGTTTTGCCGGACTCCTCTCTGTCTAAGGGCCGGCTTTGACTGGTAGAATCGAAAGATGATATAATAACAAGATGATTATCGAACCTACAATAACCATAGCAATAGCCGCGATGGGCGGCCTGGGTTTCCTCTTCGCGGCCTTTCTGGTCGTGGCCGATAAGAAACTAAGGGTCGTTGAGAACCCGCTTATCGTGAAGCTCATGGAGGCTTTGCCCAGCACCAACTGCGGGGCCTGCGGGGTTGCCGGTTGCCATCAACTCGCTGAGATGATAGCTACCGGGGAATTACCCGTAAATGCCTGTACCGCCGGAGGCCAGGAGGTAACCGACCTTATCGCCGAGGTTATGGGTGTTGAGAGCGTAAAGGCCGATAGGATTATTGCCGTGCTGCTATGCAGGGGCGGCGATGCCGAGGCCAAGAAGAACGCCGTATACAGGGGCGAGAGGACGTGCGCCGCGGCCAACACTACCGGGGGAGAGAAGGCGTGCCTTTATGGTTGCCACGGTTTCGGGGATTGTGTGGCCTCATGCGACTACGGCGCTATGGATATGGACGATAACGGCTTGCCCGTGATATTTTACGACAAATGCGTGGGCTGCGGCGCGTGCGAAAAGGCGTGCCCCAGGGACCTGATCGAAATGCATCCCGAAGATCATAAATTATTTGTCTATTGTAAGAACAAGGAGAAGGGCGCCGTGGCAAAAAAGGCCTGTACGGCCGCGTGTATCGCCTGTACGCTCTGCGTAAAGGACTGCGAGGTAGAGGGCGGCATAGCCATGAAGGATAACCTCGCCGTGATCGACTACGAGACCTGCCCGCAAGACGACGTTCCCACGAAGAAATGCCCCACCAACTGCATACTCTTCGGCGAGGAGGAGTTGATGACAAAGGAGAGCTTCTACTCAAAGAGGGTAAAGGACGCCAGCTGAGCCTATTGCTCCCCTCATATGCTCCCCGTCGGCACAATTGCCCACCCATTGCTAAATAAATGATAATTCTTCGTTAATCATCTTTTAATCCTTCTTTGTTACCATAAAAATCACTATGATACGCCTCATTTCCACTAAACGAACCTCCGGCGCGTTACTTGAAGGCGCAGCCTTAGGAATAAGCAGTGAGTTTCTGCTCAAGGCCGCGTCGTTCTTCGTGGTCCTTATTGCCGCCCTCGCCCTCTATGGCTGTTCCGGTTCGTCGGATAACGCGATGACCGCCGAGAGTATAAGGGGAGGTGAAACTCGGGCGACGCTCTCTCCTGCATACTTTACAGGACCGGCGGCTCAGGCCTACCGCGTTGCCAGAGAGATCCCGGAGGTGATCGACAGCCTCCATTGTTATTGCGAGTGCAAAAAGAATTACGGCCATAAGAGCCTTTTGACCTGCTATGTTGATCGTCACGCCGAACATTGCAGCGTCTGTATCGACGAGGCGCTCATGGCCTATAAGCTTCATAAGGAAGGGAAGGACGTGGTTTCCATTCGCAAGGCCGTAGATAAGGCCTTTGCCAGAAATTAATTATTTTTACGGGGGGTATTCATGAAGATCAAAAAAATTAATCTACTGATGGTTTTTCTTTTGGTGGCCGGTTTCTCTCTTGCGGGCTGCGGCTCTGACGGGGATAAGGCGGCCAAGGGCAAGAAACCGAGCGGCAGCTACGCAAGCAAGACCCCGGATGCGGGTCAGCCCATAGATCACTCTGAGGTTATGAGCGAGTATGAGGCAAGGCTCAAGGAGAACCCAAAGGACTGGCAGGCTCTCTCCGGGATCGGCGATTCGTACTTTGGCCTCAGGCGTTTTAACGAGGCGATAGACTATTACAAGCAGGCCCTTGATGTAAACCCCGACGATGTAGACTCTTATAACGACCTTGGTCTCTCGTATCATTACATGGGTAATTCGAACGAGGGGCTTAAATATATAGACCGGGGTATTAAGGTCAAGCCCTTCTATCAAAGGATATGGCTGACAAAGGGCTTTATCCTCGCTTACGGCGTTGGAGACATGGACGAGGCCCGCGCGGCGTGGGAGAAGACCGAGGGGCTCGATCCCGAGAGCCAGATCGGCAAGGCCGCGAGTGACTTCCTGGCTCAATTTGAAGATAATAAATAGTTTGTACTTGAGGATATAACAGGTGTCGACTAAAAAGAAGCAAAGGACTTGGTACAGGTCCGTTATATCGAAGGTCTGGTACTTCTTTAATTCATTAAAGTTGACCCTGACCATTCTGCTAACGCTTGCCGCTGTCTCCATAATCGGAACCGTCGTACAGCAGGACCAGCCGCTCAGGAGCTACGTTACTGAATACGGTGAGATGTGGGCGAATATAATCCTCACCGCCGGCTTTAACGACATGTACCATACCCGATGGTTTACGGGGATCCTCGTCCTGCTCGTAGTAAATATTCTTGTATGCACCCTGGAGAGGTTCCCGCCGAAGTGGAAGGTGCTGCTATTAGGAAAGCCGAACTATAATCCGGGCTTTATAGAAAAACTCTCAAACAGCGGCGACTTTACTCTCGATGAAGACCTGGAGACCGTAAAGCACAGGGTAAGTTCGGCGCTTAAGAAGAAGAGGTATAAGTTTACAGATGAGAGCCAGGATGGTGCGCATGCCTTTTGCGCCTGGAAGGGCAAGATTGGCCGCTTCGGCTCGGACTTTACCCATATAAGCCTCTTTCTAATACTAGCCGGAGCAATCTTAGGCAGTGTCTACGGCTATAAGGCCTTTAAGGTGGTAACGGTAGGCTCGGAGTTTACTATCCCCGAGGCCGATTATAAGATAACGCTCGACCGCTTCTGGATAGACTACTATGATACCGGGCAGATAAGGCAGTATAACAGCGTGCTTACGGTACATGAGGACGGCAAGGAAGTGCTTACCAAGCAGATATGGGTCAACGAACCGCTCTATTACAAAGGCACGCGCTTTTACCAGTCGAGCTGGGGAACAAGCTGGAATAAGGTCAAAGAAGCGGAAATTGCCTATCAGATTGACGGCAAGGATAGCACCGAGGAGTCCGTAATGCTACCCTGGGGCGTGATGATGAAACTGCCCGGTTCCATTTATTCGGTGAAGCTCGTAGGCTATGTTTCCGATTTTGCTTTTGATGAGGATACAAAGACGGTATACTCTAAGGGTCTGGAGGCCAAGAATCCGGCGATTATGGTAAAGATCTATAATGAAGGTAAGGCTATAAACGCGCCCTGGATATTCTTGAACTACCCGGGGCTTTTCAAGGCGATACCTGATAGTGATGACGACATAGTATTTACCGGATACCGGGGGATACTCTTCTCCGGTATCTCGGTTAATAACGACCCTGGAACGAACGTGGTATGGGCCGGCACCCTGGTTATGGGTCTCGGCTTTATACTCGCCTTCTTTATCTTCCATAAGAGGGTTTGGGTTAATATAAAGAGCACCGGAGATGGCACCCGGGTAAGGATCGGGGCCATGATCAATAAAAATAATATAGCTATAGAGAAAGATCTCGAAGATCTGATCTCTGCTATTAAGGGCACTAACCAGGAAGGTTAGGCGGAGGTTCCAATATGGACGAGAGAAATATAATACTGAGTTTGATGTTCTTTACCATGGCGTTTGCCTTTTATCTTATTACCGCTGCGCTATACATTGGTAACTTGATATTCAAGAAGCGCTGGATAGGGCTTACGGCCACGACCATGGCCTGTATCGCGTGGTTTTCGATATCAATGATGCTGATAGCCCGGGCCGGGGAGAGCGGCCACGCGCCATTTTCGAACCTATATGAGTCAATGGCGCTATTTGTCTGGGCCATGACGATCGGGTATCTCGTCCTCGAATATAAGTACAAGCTCAGGGTGCTCGGCGCGTTCGTTATGAGTATCGCCTTTCTGGCAATGGTCTCCGCCTCGATGCTCCCCTATAAGTACAAGAGTGTCGAGCCGCTGAATCCGGCCCTGCAGAGCAAGTGGCACTGGATGGTAGACCTGCTCTCTAAGGTAGGGCTTGAAAAGTACGCCATAGGCTGGCTCGATTTCCACGTATTCGCGACATTTATCGGATACGCCGCATTCGCAATCGCCTTTGGCGTCTCTCTTATGTATCTTATAAAGGAGAAGTACGAGAGGACCGGCAAGAGGAACTCTCTGATAGATAAGTTCCCGAGCGCTAAGCTCTTAGACGAGATAAGCTATCGCGGCATTGCATGGGGCTTTCCATTTTTGGCGCTCGGTATCGTCACAGGCGCCGTGTGGGCGAATTACGCCTGGGGTACCTACTGGTCCTGGGACCCCAAGGAGACCTGGTCGCTTATAACATGGTTCATATATGCCGCCTACCTTCACGGCAGGGTAACAAGAGGATGGCGCGGGCGCAGGTGCGCTTATATCTCGGTGGTGGGATTTTTGGCCGTTATATTCTTGTACTGGGGCGTTAGTTTTATTCTTCCCGGACTACACGCGTACGCTTAACAAAACAGGTATCTTGACTTTAGGAGCAGGTGATGGTTGAAGAGGTTGAAGAGACTGAAGGCGGTGGATCCAAGATCATAGTTGCGGTCATCGTCATTATCGCGGTCGCCGTGGTGATCGGGGTTGTCGTATACGGCGGTAAGCAGGGCTTTACGCCTACCAACCCGGGCAGCCCCGCTCTGGACTTTACACTGCCGGACCTTGAGGGTAAAGAGGTCAGTTTCTCCGAGTACAAGGGTAAGGTCGTCTTCTTGAATTTCTGGGCCACGTGGTGCGAGCCGTGTAAGGAGGAGATGCCCTCCATGCAGATACTCTACGATACCTTCAAGGGGCGTTCTTTTGTGGTGGTCGCCGTGAGCGTCGATAAAGCAAAGCCGGACGTGGTAAAGAAATTTGTCAGCGAATATAAGCTAACCTTCCCGATCCTCCATGACAAGAGGGGCAAGGTTAAGGAGAAATATAAGACCACAGGCGTTCCGGAGACCTTTATAATAGACCAGAACGGCGTGATAGCGGAGAAGGTCTGGGGCTCAAGGAACTGGGACGACCCGTATGCCATAAGGACCATATTGAGCCTTCTCGATAACGGTCCCGGCACACCAGAGTCGTATAAGATTAGAAAGAAGTAGTAGCCGCCAAGAGAGCCCATTTAGAGCGTCTTATCTAAGTTCCACGCCATTTTGGGCTTCTCCTCACCCATATCCCCGGAAAAACCTCACAAGGAGTAAAACCACAGGTGATGGAAAACGTCTCAATACCGCTGGCCTTTTTGGGAGGAATTCTCTCATTTGTATCCCCATGCGTCCTGCCGCTCGTACCTTCGTATATTTCCTTTGTAACAGGCATATCCTTTGAAGAGCTTAGCGAGGACGAAGGGCCTAAAGAGCTGAAGAAGGTCATTATCTTCAACTCTTTGATGTTCATTTTAGGCTTTTCGACCGTATTTGTGGTGATACTCGGCGCCTCGGCGCAGATATTCGGTAATGTCTTCATGCAGTACGAGCACGTCGTACGTAAGGTCGGCGGGATCGTAATAATACTGCTCGGCATACATATCATAGGCATTATCAATATCAAACTGCTGCAAAGAGAGAAAAAGCTCCATTTCTTTGCTGATAAACCCGCCGGCTTTCTGGGCTCATTCCTTGTCGGAATGGGCTTTGCCGCCGGATGGACCCCCTGTATCGGCCCGATACTCTCGGCTATCTTTACCGTAGCCGCCACAAGCGAGAGCAGATGGGCCGGCGTAACGCTCTTTATGGCCTATTCCATGGGGCTCGCCATCCCCTTCATGTTAACCTCACTAGGCATAAGCACTTTCCTCAGACACTTCAACAAGGTTAAGAGACATATGAGGCTAATCTCTGTTATTACAGGGGTTTTCCTGATTGCAACTGGGCTCTTGATATTTTTCAATTCATTTGCTATCATAGCTGGGTATTTCAATACCATACTGCCCAGTTTGGGGTAGCAATATTTTTATTATTTTTGTGGAGACTTTTGTGGCAAATCTGGTCGTCAAAGTCTACAGGAAGAAGGGGTGTTCTCTCTGCACTAAGGCCAGCAAGGTCATTGGCAGGGTGAACGAGGAGATGCCCTTTGAGCTTAGAGAGGTCGATATATCCCTCTCTGAAGACCTCGCCAGGAGGTATGGCGAAAATATTCCAATGGTCTTCATTAACGGCACAAAGGCGTTTAAGTACAAGGTGGATGAGGGTGAGTTCAGAAAGAAGGTTAGAAAAGAGTTTATCAAGGCCGGTCTTTCGAAACTAAACAGAAAAACTGTACATTACACCTAATTGCCCGCGTATTCGATGCCTCTTATTTATCCTGTAACCTCTCCCGTGAGGACTGCCCGGGGAGAGGTGGCATATCTATGCGCCCTCTTCCCTGACACACAAAACCCACAGGGCAGTCTTGAGCTTGACTCGACACAATATGACCGCCCAAAAAGCCCGCTTGCCTTGCCAAACCCGTAGACCATAATATATTGACTACCCCAAAGTGCTGTGATAATCTTATTTAGATGAAAAAGAGTAAGTATTTTCCATCCTTAGAGGACTTTATAGAGAAGTCCCGCAAGGGTAATATCATACCTGTCTACACAGAGATCCTTGCCGATACGGAGACCCCTGTCAGCGCCTTTAAGAAGATCGACGCTGGCAATGAGGCGTTTCTCTTCGAGAGCGTGGAGGGCGGGGATAAGTGGGGCCGATATAGTTTTCTCGGCACCTCGCCAAGAGCTATTATAAAAAGTAAGGGCTCTCATGTTGAGATAGTCGTCGGTTCAGAGATAACCACCCTCGAAGGCGACCCTATAGAGATCATCAGGGCCGCTATCAGCTCATATAAGCCGGTAGAGGTCGAAGGGGCGCCGAAATTTTCAGGCGGGGCCATAGGCTATATCGGCTACGACGCCATCAGGCATATTGAAAAGCTCCCGGAGCTTACCAGAGACGACCTCAACGTGCCGGATATCTTCCTTGTGATTACCGATACAATGCTCGTCTTCGATAATATGGAGCATAAGATTACCGTCGTCTCCAATGTATTTGTCGAAGAAGACGTAGACCTTAAAGAGGCTAGCCTCGTAGAGGCCTACAATGAAGGTGTGGCGAAGATTGAGGCCATAGTAACGCGCTTAAAGCAGGCAAGACCGACTGAGCCAAAGCCGAGCGTAAAGCCCGGGGCCGGGGAGGTTACCTCGACATTCGCTGAGCCTGACTTTCTCGACGCCGTTAAGAAGACAAAAGAGTATATACGCTCGGGCGACATTATCCAGGCCGTTATCAGCCAGAGATTCTCCGTTCCGCTCACGGGCGAGCCCGACCCTTTTGATATCTACAGGGCGCTGCGTATTATAAACCCCTCTCCTTACATGTTCTTCTTGAGGCTCGCTGGCATTGTGCTTGCCGGTTCGTCCCCGGAGATACTCGTCGGTAACGACGGCCCCGATATCCGCGTTAGACCGATAGCAGGCACCCGCCCCAGAGGTAAAGACGACACGGAAGATAAAAAACTCGAAGCGGAACTTCTCGCCGACCCCAAGGAACGGGCCGAACATATCATGCTCGTTGACCTCGGGCGTAACGACGTCGGGAGAGTTGCCGAGACCGGCTCAATAGAGGTCGACGAACTCATGGTTATCGAGCGCTACTCCCACGTCATGCATATCGTCAGTAACGTGAAAGGCCGCCTTAAAAAAGGCAAAGACTCTTTCGACGCGCTTCGCGCGTGCTTTCCCGCGGGCACTCTCACCGGAGCGCCAAAGGTCAGGGCAATGGAGATAATAGAAGAGATGGAGCCGGTACGCCGAGGTGTCTACGGCGGGAGCGTGGGCTACATATCCTTCTCAGGCAATATGGATATGTGCATCACCATAAGGACGATACTCGTGAAAGACAATATTGCCTACGTCCAGGCGGGCGCGGGTATAGTCGCCGACTCGGACCCGCAAAAAGAGTTCGAAGAGACAGAAAATAAAGCTAGAGGAATGCTAAAGGCCATAGAGATGGCTGTAGACGGCCTGGAGTGATTGTATTGAGGAAACTTTTTTGAAAAAAAGTTTCCTCAAACTCCTTCAAAAAACTTTAACGTTTGTTTGCCCTTAAGCCCCCCTAAAAGAGACGGGGGCTTAAGGGCAAAGAGAAAACACCAAAAGTCTCTTAAAGAAATTCGGGGAAGCTCATTCACAAAAGAGTCTTCTCAAGATAATAACACCAGGCATTACGATAATTTTTTTTGGAGTACGGATAAAAAAATGCTCTTGATGATAGACAACTACGATTCCTTTACCTACAACCTTGTCCAGTACCTGGCCGAGATGGGTGAGGATGTGCGCGTTTTCAGGAACGATGCGATTACGATCGACGAGATAAAAGAGCTCGCTCCCGACAGGATCGTCATCTCCCCCGGCCCGTGCGACCCGGAAAAGGCGGGCATATCGGTCGAGGTGATACGCTCTTTCGCGGGCTCGCTCCCCATGCTCGGCGTATGTCTCGGCCATCAGGCAATAGCCTACGCCTTTGGCGCTAAAATAGTCAGGGCCGAGAGGCTCATGCACGGCAAGACCTCCTTGATTCACCACGATGGAAAGACCATATATAAGGATATTGAAAACCCCTTTGAGGCAAACCGCTACCATTCGCTCATCGTAGATAAGCAAACGCTCCCTGATTGTTTTGAGATAAGTTCATGGACCGATGAGGATGAGATAATGGGTATCAGACATAAGGAGTTTCTCCTTGAGGGCGTCCAGTTTCACCCCGAGTCCATACTCACCGTACCCGAGGACGCGGGCAAGAGGCTCTTGAAGAATTTTATCGGTCTAAAGATTTAAAAGAATGAAAGGGTTCCCCGATGATTAAAGAGGCGATTTCAAAGGTAGTAAAAGGCGAGGACATAACAGAAGAGGATATGGTCCATGTGATGGGTGAGATCATGGGCGGCGAGGCGAGCCCCGCTCAAATTGGGGCCTTCCTGACGGCGCTCCGGGTAAAGGGCGAGACACCGTCCGAGATAACCGGGGCTGCCAGGGTCATGCGCGAGAAGGCGACGAAGATCGAGGCCGGCACGAAGGCTCAAGTAGTCGATACCTGCGGCACGGGGGGCGATGAGTCCATGACCTTTAATATCAGCACTGCCGCAGCCTTTGTCGTTAGCGCCGCGGGACTCACAGTAGCCAAGCACGGCAACCGCTCGGTCTCTTCAAAGAGCGGGAGTGCCGACGTATTAAGGAGCCTTGGTGTTAATATCGAGGCCGAGGTCTCAAGGGTCGAAGAGTGCCTCTCCCAGATCGGCATCGGTTTCCTCTTCGCCCCGCTCCTTCACGGAGCGATGAAGCACGCGGCCCCAATACGTAGAGAGATCGGAATAAGGACGATCTTTAATATCCTCGGGCCCCTTACCAACCCGGCCGGCGCTAAGCGTCAGGTCATAGGCGTTTACGCCCCTGAGCTTACCGACACGCTCGCCAAGGTGCTCTTTAACCTCGGGTGCGAGCACGCCTTTGTCGTCCGCGGCGAGGACGGCCTCGATGAGATTACGCTTACGACCGAGACAAAGGTGACGGAATTAAAAGACGGCGAGATAAAGACCTATCACCTGAAGCCCGAAGATCTGGGCTTTAACAGGTGTAAGCCCGAAGAGCTTGTTGGCGGCGACTCCGATGAGAACGCAGAAATTCTGCTCTCGATATTCAAGGGAGAGAAAGGGCCGAAGAAGGATATTGTGGTCGCCAACGCAAGCGCAGCGATCGTTGCGGGCGGTCTCTCAGGCACGCTTGCCGAGGGCGTCGCCGTCGCCTCAAGGGTAATAGAGTCGGGCGAAGCGCTGGAAAAACTTGAAAGACTAAAAGAGCTTACCAATAGATGATACTAGATGAGATTATGGCCTCCAAGGGTGACGAGCTCATTGAGGTAAAAGAGCGCGTCCCGTTAAAAGAGCTTCAGGCGAGCCTTTCGGATCTGCCCCCGGTAAGGGATTTCCCGTCGGCGTTAAAGGCCGATGGCATAAATATTATAGCAGAGGTAAAGAAGGCGTCGCCTTCGAAAGGGATAATAAGAGAGGATTTTGATCCGGTCGAGATCGCCCTTGCATACGAGGCAAACGGAGCGGCGGCAATATCGATACTTACCGAAGCTAATTTTTTTATGGGTAGCCTTGATTATCTAAGCACTGTTAGAGAGCGGGTCGCTTTGCCGCTTCTTAGAAAGGATTTTATATTCGACCACTATCAATTGGTAGAGGCGAGGGTCCATGGGGCCGATGCCGTACTTTTGATAGCGGCCGTACTAGGTGACGATAGCCTGAAGACCCTTTTAGAGGGGGCAGAAGAACTTGGGCTCTCGGTGCTCGTCGAGGTACATAATGAAATGGAACTTGAGCGCGCCGTAGCCTCTGGCGCCGGGGTGATAGGTATAAACAACAGGGACCTCAAGACCTTTGTTATTGATATCGAGACCACCAGACGCTTGATCCCGCTTGTGCCGGACGACCGCGTTATAGTAAGCGAGAGCGGCATAAATACGAGGGCCGATATCGAAAGCCTTAAAGGCGCGGGGGCCCACGCCTTTCTGATCGGCGAGGCCCTTATGAGGGAGCCCTTGCCAGGTGAAAAGCTAAAGGAACTCCTGGGCTAAGGGTAATTGCGGGTGGATTTGGCCCTTTTGTTTTTAATCGATTTCTAATATAATATTCGGATATTACGAGGTGTTATGCGGACCAGGGTGAAGATATGCGGGATCACAAATCTCGAAGACGCGAGGCTCTCGGTGGACGCCGGTGCCGACGCCGTCGGCTTTATTTTCTTCTCCGCCAGCCCAAGATGTATCGATAAAGAGAGCGCCGGAGAGATCATAAGGAACATAAAGCCGTTTGTTACGACTGTCGGCGTCTTTGTCGATGAGAGCGTTGAGAGAATAAAGGAGATAGTTGAAAGCGCGGGGCTTAACGCCGTACAGCTCCACGGTGGGGAGAATCCGGAATTTATAGAGGCCGTACGCTCTGCTTTGCCCAATACGCGGATCATAAAGGCTTTAAGGATTGCGGACCTCGACGACTTTAGTTTAATCGGTACCTACGCGGCTGACGCCGTCTTGCTCGATACCTATCATAAGGATAAGTTCGGCGGCACCGGCGAGAGCTTTGAGTGGGACCTTATGCTCAAGGTGAAGATGCCAGATGGCGTGCCGCTCATTTTGGCGGGAGGGCTTAATCCCGGTAATGTAAGGATCGCCGCCGACAAGGTCAGACCCTTTGCGGTCGATGTAAGCAGCGGCGTTGAGAAGGAGCCGGGCAAGAAGGACCCGGCTTTGATAAAACAATTTCTAGAAAGTTTAGGCTAATAGCATTATGAAAAGAGGACCTGACAAGAACGGCCACTTCGGGCAGTACGGTGGTAAATATATTTCGGAGACCCTTATGCCCGCCGTGGCGGAGCTTGAAGAGGCTTATCTGAAATATCAAAAGGACGCCGGTTTTAAAAAAGAGTTCGCTCATTATCTCGCCGAGTATACCGGAAGGCCGACCCCTCTGTATTTTGCCCAGAGGCTTACAGAGAAACTCGGCGGGCCGAAGATTTATCTGAAGAGGGAAGACCTCTGCCACACCGGTGCGCACAAGATAAACAATACGATAGGTCAGATACTACTCGCAAAGCGCATGGGCAAGACGCGCATCATCGCGGAGACCGGGGCCGGACAGCACGGGGTCGCCACCGCTACGGTGGCCGCCATGTTCGGTTTTGAGTGCGAGATATATATGGGCGAAGAAGACATCGTACGCCAGGAGCCCAATGTTTTCAGGATGAAGCTCCTCGGCGCGCGCGTAAACCCCGTAGGCTCCGGCTCAAGGACCTTGAAGGACGCGATGAACGAGGCCCTGAGGGATTGGGTGACTAATGTCGCCAATACTTTTTATATCATAGGCTCGGTCGCCGGGCCGCACCCCTATCCCATGATGGTAAGGGACTTTCAATCGGTTATCGGCACTGAGGCGAGACGCCAGATTATGCGCCACACAGGGCGCCTGCCCGACCTTTTGGTCGCGTGCGTCGGCGGCGGCTCCAACGCCATGGGCCTCTTCTATCCCTTTCTAAATGATAAGTCGGTCAAGATGGTCGGCGTCGAGGCGGCAGGACTCGGTATAAATTCAGGGAGACACGCCGCTACCATTTGCGGCGGCAGTGTCGGGGTGCTTCACGGCGCCAAGAGCTATCTTCTTGAAGATAAGTTCGGCCAGGTAAAGGAGGCCCACTCCATATCGGCCGGGCTCGACTACCCGGGCGTCGGCCCCGAGCATTCTTATTTGCACGACACCGGCAGGGTGGACTATAGCTCGGTTACCGATAAAGAGGCGCTTAAAGGTTTTAAAGAACTCTCTCTGGTCGAGGGAATTATCCCCGCGCTTGAGAGCTCCCACGCCATCGCCTATATCATGAAGCACGCCCCGAAGATCAACAAGAATAAGGTGGTCATTGTAAACCTCTCCGGCAGGGGTGATAAGGACCTTGGTACAGCGAAGAAGGCATTGAAGGGCGATCTGTGAGGAAGTATTTTTTATGAAGCGAAAAGATAAGAGCAGAATAGAAGAGGCCTTTAGAAAGGCCGCCCTCAGGGGAGAGAAGGCGTTCATCCCTTTTGTCACCGCGGGCGACCCGAATATAAAAGTCTCTGAGCGTATTATCCTTGAGCTTTTTAAGGCCGGGGCAGATCTCATTGAGCTTGGCATACCCTTTTCAGACCCCATGGCCGACGGCCCGACAATACAGGCCTCTTCGGACAGGGCTCTGGGGCACGGTACGACCATCAAGGACGTCATAGCTCTCGTAAAGTCTCTTCGCGCAAAGGGGTGCGATATACCGATAATACTCTTCGGTTACTATAACCCCATCTTTGTCTACGGCGTGGAGCGTTTCGCGCGTGAGGCCGCCAAGGCCGGAGTGGACGGGGCACTTGTCGTAGACCTTCCGCCAGAAGAGGCCGGAGAGCTTCTCGCCCCGTTAAGGGCAAATGGCCTCGATCTTATATTTACCCTAACGCCAACGAGCAACGCGGAAAGGATGAAGCGCGTGGCTAAAGTAGCTTCCGGTTTCATATATTACGTTGCCGTAACAGGTGTTACTGGCGCGAGGAGCAAGGTCGCCACTAAATTAAAAGAGTCGATAAGGAGCGTGAGGAAATTCTCGAAGCTCCCGGTCGCCATTGGCTTCGGTATCTCCACGCCCGAGCAGGTAAGGAGTGTCTGCAAGTGGGGCGACGGCGTCATAGTGGGTAGCGCGATAATCGATCGCATTGCGAAAGACCAGAGAGAGAAAGAGCTTCCGGCTAAGATAGGCAGGTTTGTAAGTTCGCTTAAGAGGGGAACAAGGAAACCGTAGTTTGCGCGCTCTTGTGCGCTAGGATATTTTAAGGGGCAATAATGGTCTGGTTTAAGAAGAAGGATGTCTTGCGCGAAGAGGGTAAGGGCCGCAGTGTCAAGGTTCCAAAGGGGCTGTGGGTCAAGTGCGACCACTGCGGCGAGATCATATACAAGAAAGAGGTTAAGAGAAACCTCGATGTCTGTCCCAAGTGTAATTATCATTTCCGTATATCCGCCTCCACCCGTATAGATATCACGCTTGACGAGGGGAGTTTTGTCGAAGGTGACGAGGCCCTTGAGCCGATCGACCCGCTTGGCTTCAAGGATGTCAAGAAATACAAGGAGAGGCTCAAGAGCGCACAGAAGAAGTGTAATACCAAGGACGCGCTTATCAGCGGAGAGGCGAAGATAGACGGGAAGCTGGTGATGGTGGCCGTCTTCGAGTTCTCTTTTATGGGCGGTTCCATGGGAAGCGTTGTCGGCGAGAAGATCGCGAGGGCCGCTGAAAAGGCCGCGCTGGTAGCGTGCCCGTTGATCATATTCGCCTCTTCGGGCGGGGCGAGGATGCACGAGGGCGTCCTCTCTCTTATGCAGATGGCCAAGACCTCTGCCGCGCTCGCCAGGCTCAAAGAGAAGGGGATACCCTATATATCGGTGCTTACGGACCCGACTACCGGCGGCGTTACGGCCAGCTTCGCAATGCTCGGAGATGTGATAATCGCGGAGCCAAAGGCGCTTATCGGTTTTGCCGGACCGAGGGTGATCGAACAGACCATCGGGGAAAAGCTTCCCGAAGGCTTCCAGCGCTCGGAATTCCTCCTGGAGCACGGAATGATAGATATGATAGTGGAGAGAAAGAACCTTAAGGGTGTGCTCTCGAAGATACTTTCGATGCTTACCGAGAAGTAAGCTCCATTCGTTTTATTACGGCTTTCTAGAAACCGGCCCTTCTTCCCTGGCAGACTATAAAGATGCCCTCCTATAATAGCACACTAGACTATCTCTTCGCTCTCCGCAACAGCGGCATAAAGCTCGGGCTTGAGCGTATCGAAGCGCTTATGGCCCTGATGGACTCCCCTTATAGCGCCTATCCGACAGTCATTGTAGCAGGCACCAACGGCAAGGGCTCTGTTAGCGCGATTGTGGCCTCGATACTCTCTGAAGCGGGCTACAGGGTAGGGCTCTACACCTCGCCGCATCTCGTAAAGTTCAATGAGCGCATTAGGGTCGACGGCGAGGTGATCTCGGACGCGGAGATTGTGAAGCTTACGGAGGAGATCCGCGCTCTGGTGGAAGGTGCCGATTCAGAAGGTGAGGGAGCGGGCCTTGCTCCGGAGCTCTTCCCGACTTTTTTTGAGTTTACCACCGCCCTCGCGTTCGCCTACTTTAAAGATAAGGGTGTCGATATAGCCATCCTTGAGGTAGGCATGGGAGGCAGGCTCGATGCGACAAATGTAGTAAACCCGATACTCTCCGTCATAACGAGCATAGGGCTCGATCATGTAAGTTCTCTCGGAGACGACATCGCCCTTATTGCAGGAGAGAAGGGCGGCGTTATAAAAGACGGCTCTACGGTTATCTGCGGTGAGTTAACTTCTGACGCCCGTAGCGTGATAGAGCGAATCTCAACCGAGCGCGGCGCAAAGCTAGTGATGGCTGGCGAGGAGTTTAAAGTAGAGAGTGCGGCTGACAATAGCTTTACTTATACTGATAGCGTACGGAAACTTAAAGGGCTAAAGCTCGCTTTGCGTGGAGCGCATCAGCAATTAAACGCCGGGGTTGCCATCGCCGCGCTAGGCCCTCTTTCACGTGCGGGTTTTAAGACCACATCTCAGGATATAACCAAAGGGCTGGCACTTGTAAAGTGGCCCGGCAGATGCGAGCTTGTAATGGATAGCCCAAAGGTCGTCCTCGACTGCGCCCATAACGAAAGTGCGGCTAAAGCGCTTGGCGAGGCGCTATTGGGGTTTTCCTTCAGCCGTCTCATACTGGTGCTCGGTATAATGTCGGATAAGGATATCGACGCGATATTTACTGAATTTGCCCCGATCGCCGATAGTATTATATTGACGAGCCCTGAAATTGCGCGCGCCGAGAGCCCTGAAAAACTCCTGGACAGACTCAGTAAACTTATCTCACGCAAAGCCTTGAGCGTTAAGCCCTCTGTGGCCGCTAGCGTGGATGAGGCGCTAAAGGCCGCTTTGGATATGGCATCCTCTGACGACCTGGTCTGCGTAACCGGTTCGGTCTTTGTTGTCGGCGAGGCCAAAAGCTTCTTTGAGCAATTGTAAAACTCCTCCATATATGCTATTTTTTCAAGATTAACCGCAATTTAACAGAAATCTCAAGATACCCATGGCGAGCCTTTATCTATGATCAAGATCAACCATACGATCCTTCTCGTTTTCCTCTCTATCCTGATCTTCTATCCGGGGCTCTCTTATTCGCTCGATGAAGTAGCGGATAGCGCGCAGAAAGAGTTGCCAGTG
>CBDVCO010000032.1:0-18071 GCA_965372515.1 uncultured bacterium
TCTTCGAGTTCCTTTGTCGGCTGGAGGCCCATTCTAATGACGGTAATCGACGAGCGTTGGAACATCTCATAGATCCTTCTGCATACTGAGACCATCTCTTCCAGCGTCCACGGGATAAAATCGCCCTTGTTGTACATAGTGTGGAGAGGGGTCTCTTTTATCACGACCGTCGGGTATATGCGCACGAAGTTCGGCCTGGTGATTATCACCCTCCTTGCTGTACTGATGACGGTGCTTTCGGTATCTCCGGGCAGGCCGGGCATGATCTGCATGCCTACCTTCATTTTCGCTTCTTTAAGGAGCCTAACGGCCCGCACGGAATCTTTTCCAACATGTCCCCTGCCTGAGAGTTTCAGTATTCTATTGACCATCGATTGAACGCCGAGTTCGACGGCGCCGACCTTGTATTGTTTGAGATATCTTATTGTTTCGTCGTTGATGCCGTCCGGCCTTGTGGATATCCTGAGCCCGTCTATATGGCCGCTTTCAACGTATTTGTAGGCGGTCTTTAGATAGTCCTCCTGGACATCTAAGGGAAGCGAGGTAAAGGAGCCGCCATAAAAGGCTACCTCCTTTCGCCCGCCTTTTTTCCATGTAGAGAGGTAGCTCTCGATGGTGGTGACGACCTCTTTATTTCCCGGGAGGTATGAGGTGCCGGCGATCTTTGTCTGGTTGCAGAAGACGCACTGGTGAGAGCATCCGCCGAACGGGATGAAGATCGGGATTATAAGGTATGGGATTTTTTTGTCCATCTATAGCCGTCTTTTAGTTTTCTTTTAGAGCCTGGAGCGCCTCTTTTGCCGCCAGCTGTTCGGCTTCCTTTTTTTTCGGTGCCTTGCCGTAGCCTAGCCGCTTATTGTCAACGAAGACCTCGACTTCGAATACCCTCTGGTGCGGCGGCCCCTCGACATTTATGACTATATATTCGGGCTCCTTTGACAGATGGCCCTGGCAGTATTCCTGCAGCGCCGGTTTGAAGTCAAAATGCCTCGGCCCCTCCAGCGCCTCGTCGATGAGCGGGCTAAAGACACCCTCGATAAATCTATAGGCCTCTTTGTAACCCTCTTCAGCTTTGTCCAGGTAGAGCGCCGCTATGAGCGCTTCGAAGGTATCGGCGAGTATGGAGGGGTTTTCCGCTCCGGTTCCGCTGCCGCTTGACCTCTCTCCCTTTCCAAGAAGAAGATAGTCTCCGAGCGAAAACTCCCGGGAGATCTCCGCGAGTTTTCGTTTATTTACAAGGCTTGCCCTGAGCTTTGTAAGCTCCCCCTCGTCGAGTTCGGGAAACCTCGCATAGAGCATGTGGCTTATAATGCTCTCAAGTATCGCGTCACCCAGGAACTCAAGGCGTTCGTTGCTCCTTAGCCCTTCGCCTCCGCTCTCGTTTAGATAAGAGCTGTGTACGAAAACCTCTCTGAGTATTTTATCATCCCCTATTGAAAATGGAAGTCTCTTTTTAAGTTCGTCAAAAATCTTCATATATTTTTTATAGTTGGCTCTTCAGATGCTGTTGGATTATGGCTCTTACGCACAAACTACCCCGCACATGCCTTGTGAGTCAGCCTCTTTAAGCAGTACTTCGCTGAATTCCCCAAGCCCCCCACTGGCGATCGGCTTGTCAAAATCCTTAATAAGTACGGGTATATAGTTTGAGCTTCTTCCCTTGGCGAGCCCTGTTCTCTTATCTCTTGAGCCTTCTACAAGAACACTCATCTTCGAGCCGACGAAGCCCAAGTGGAATTGAGTTCTTTTCATTTTGTCGATCTCTCGTAGTATTGTTGAGCGTTCTTTGATAGTTGTGCCGTGGACCTGGTTTGGGAAAGAGGCCGCGGGGGTGCCTTTCCTCTTTGAGTATGGGAAAATATGTAAGTAACTAAGCGGGAGGGTCTCGATCAGCGCGCGGGTTTCTTCGAATTCTTTGTCGCTTTCTCCCGGGAAGCCAGTGATGATATCCGTGCCTATGGATATGGAGGGTATCAGCCGGGCTATCCGCTCTACCCGGTCACGAAAATAGCTAGCCGTGTAGGGGCGGCCCATAAGTTTTAGTACAGAGTCGCTCCCGCTCTGAACGGGCATATGCAGATGGTTACATATTGTCTTTGCGTCTTTTATAAGCTCTATGAGTTCGTCGGTGACCTCATCCGGGTCGATGGAGCTTATTCTAAAGCGCGCGGGAAAGCCGCGTTCTTCTATCTTTCTCAGCAGGCTTGCGAAGGAGGGCTTATTCGTGAGGTCAGCGCCCCATCCGCCGAGGTGGATGCCGGTAAAGACGAACTCCTTAAAGCCCTTGCGGGTTAAGTTCTCGATCTCATTCAGTATTGTCTCCATGGGAAGGCTCTTTGAGCGCCCCCGGGCTAGCGGTATTATGCAGTAGGTGCACCTCCTGTCACAGCCGTCCTGAACCTTCAGGTTGGCGCGCGTTCTAGAGGCTATGGAGCCGGCCCTGAGGCTGAGGGGCGTGCCCTCTTCAGATGGGCCGACAGCGACCCGGCCCTCTGTGCGTCCCATTTTTCGCCCCTTTTGAAGGTACTTTAATACCTGATCCTTCTCCGGGTTTCCAAGGACGAAGTCCACGCCTTCAATTTCCGCGACCTCCTTTGCCGAGACCTGCGCGTAACAGCCGGTGACTATTATTAGAGATTCGGGATTCAGTCTGCGCGCCTTTCTTATGGCCTGGCGGCTCTGCGCGTCGGTCTTGCCGGTAACCGTGCAGGTATTTATTATGCAGGCGTCGGCAGGTGTTGTGAACGGTACTAGCATTAATCCCCCGGAGCAAAGCTCGTCCTCTATGGCCGATGTGTCGTACTGGTTCGACCTGCATCCCAATGTGTGTATGCTAAAGGTCTCTATTTTCGCAACTTGCTTCACGCTATCGCCTTCTCTATCCACGCGCCCCCAACCACCTCGTCGTTATTATAAAAGACCACCGCCTGTCCGGGCGTTACGGCGGAGACCGGTTCCTGGAAACGCGCTTCGATCCCGGACAACGATTTTGCGTAGAGTTCGCACTCGACACCAGCGTCGCGATAGCGTATGGCCGCCGTGAGCCTTGCTCCGTCCTTTGGAGCTTCGGCTATCCAGTTGACGTCGCTTGCTTTTAGTCCTTTTGAAAAGAGCTCGTCCTTTGGGCCGACTATCAAACGGTTTTCTTGCACTTCTATCGAGAGTACGTAGTGGGGGCCCGTGCCAGCGGTGATATTTAGCCCCTTGCGCTGGCCGATGGTATATCTGAAGAGCCCGTTGTGGGTGCCGAGCACCGTGCCCGCCTGGTCTCTTATCTCTCCGGCTGTCTCCAAATGGTTTTGTCCGAGAGTATCAACAACGAAACCGGCGTAATTATCATCCGTGATGAAGCATATCTCCTGGCTCTCTTTTTTTTCGGCTGTGCGGAGTCCCAGCTCGCGGGCCTTTATTCTTACCTCTTCCTTTGTAAGAGAGCCGAGCGGGAAGAGGACGCTACCTAGCTCTTCCTGGTTCATGGTAAAGAGGAAGTAGGACTGGTCTTTGTTTGGATCGACGCCCTTCAGGAGCCTGTATGGGGCGCCTTTCTTTTCCGGTGAGATTATCCTCGCGTAGTGGCCTGTCGCCAGATATTTGGCGTCAAGCTCGCGGGCCTTTCTAAGAAGGGTCTTGAACTTTAGTTCCTGATTGCATTTGGTACACGGGTTCGGGGTCTCGCCCTTAAGGTAGCTCCTGACAAAGTAGTCGACCACCTCGGTGGTAAAGGTCTCCTCCATATTCAGGACGTAGAAGGGTATGCCGATCTTGTCGGCGACCCTTCGGGCGTCCTCCAGATCTTCGATGGAACAGCAGCTACCCTCGGTGGCGCCGGCGTTATCCTCGGCGACAGAGTAGTCCCATAACTGCATGGAGACGCCTATAACGTCGTAGCCGTCATCTTTTAGCATGGCCGCCGCGACCGAGGAATCGACACCGCCGCTCATTGCCACTACTACACGTTCTTTCTTCATATAAAAATTTCTCTTTTTCCTGATCTCTTTGTTGTGGCGAAGATAAAACTGCTCACATATTTACATATATGCTCCGCTTTTTATCTTCACCCCGCCTCGATATCAGAAAAAATATTTAATTTTTAGAGCATCTGATGGTTATTATTGACCCCGCCCCTTACTTAAAGGGGCGGGGTCGAGGTATCAAGGTATTAGGTTACCAGAGAGTATATGGGTACGCAATGGCTAAAAAGGACGGAGTAAATATGGCAAGAGAGACGGGGCTTACTTCTTTTCCTCTTCAGCAGTCGCCTCAGGGTCCTTATAGTTCTCTATGGCGGCGTGGAGCGCGTCTGCCGCGAGGTTCGAGCAATGCATCTTTATGGGCGGCAGTCCGTCGAGAGCCTCGGCCACGGTAGCGTTCGAGATATCGTCGGCCTCTGAGAGCTTTTTACCCAAAACAAGCTCGGTCACCATGGAGCTTGTGGCGATTGCCGCTCCACAGCCGAAGGTCTTGAACTTTACGTCGGTAATAACGTCGTCCTCGACCTTGATGGTGAGTTTCATTATATCGCCGCACTCCGGGTTGCCGACGGTCCCTGTGCCGCTCGCGTCTTCAAGCTCTCCTACATTTCTCGGATTGGTGAAATGGTCCATTACTTTTTCGCTGTACATCTTCTTATCCTCCGTTAAGGGTATGCCGGGCTTTCCGGCTCCCGCTATTTGTTTTTTTACAAGGTTGGTTTTATTTATATAAGGCCGGTCTCCCGGCACAGATCGCTTAAATAAACTACTTCGCCGTAAGTAGAGGGGTATCAAAAACCTCTATAAGGATTCTCGCGCCGTAAGCAACGGAGAATTAAACCCCCTCTGGGGGATTAAAATGTCAGCCCAGAGGCCCCGCCGGCCTTAGCGTCCCACATCGGGCTCATCGAGCGCATCCTCTCTACGATGGGCGGCATCTCCTTTAAGATCAAGTCCACGTCTTCTTCGGTATTCGACCTGCCGAGGCTGAACCTCACCGAGCCGTGCGACATCTCATGCGTAAGGCCCATGGCGAGCAGTACATGCGACGGCTCTAAACTTCCAGAAGTGCATGCCGAGCCGCTAGAAGTGGCCACTCCGAGCATGTCGAGGCTAAGGAGCAGGCCCTCGCCCTCGATGAATTCAAAGCTTATGTTGGTGGTGTTGGGAATCCTGTGCTCTTTGTCGCCGTTTAGTTTCGTATACGGGACCGTTTCAAGGAGCCCCTCTTCGAGCCGGTCTCTAAGTTTCTTCAGGTGCGCGGTCTCGGTCTCCATATCCCGCATGGCTATCTCACAGGCCTTAGCGAGCCCTACGATCCCCGCGACATTCTCCGTGCCGCCGCGTCTGTTCCTCTCATGGTGGCCGCCGTGGATAAGGGGGGTGAGCCTTACGCCGCGTTTAACGAATAGCGCCCCCACACCCTTTGGGCCGTAGAGCTTATGGCCGGAGACGGTAAGAAGATCAACGCCTAAGTCCTTTACGTCGAGCTTTATCTTTCCCGCGGCCTGTACGGCGTCCGTATGGAAGGTGACCTTCTTTGATTTCGCGATACCGGCGATCTCCTTAATGGGGAATACCACGCCGGTCTCGTTGTTGGCGTACATTATGGTAATCAGTATGGTGTTATCGGTTATCGCGCTCTGAAGCTCATTGAGGTCAAGCATCCCCGACTCGTCAACGCCCAGATAGGTAACCTCAAAGCCCTGCTTTTCTAAGAACTTGCAGGTATTTAATACTGCCGGGTGCTCAACCGTGGTCGTTATTATATGGTTACCCTTATTTTTCTTAGAAAGCGCTATGCCCTTTATGGCGTGGTTGTCGCCTTCTGTGCCGGAGCTTGTAAAGATTATCTCGGCAGGCGTGCAACCCAGGAATTCCGCGACCTGCTCTCTCGCCTCTGCCAAAGCTGACTTTTCGTTCCTTCCGGCCCAGTGGATGCTCGACGGGTTGCCCCAGCGTTCTTTTAGAAATGGCACCATCGCCTCAAAGACCTCTTCATGTACAGGCGTGGTCGCGTTGTGATCCAGATAGATATTGCTCACAGGCTCTCTCCTTTAATCCGCCGCGCAGACATTGTCGACAGCGGCGGTATCTTTGTTTTTATGATTGTCGTTTAAGTTTATGACGTCGTGGGCGAGGTCCTCTATGCTTATCGAATTGAGGAACTCCTTGATCTTGTCGCCAAGACCTTTCCAGACATTCTGGGTAATGCAGGTGTTGCTCTTTTCGCACTCTTCGGAATCTGTATCGAGGCAGGCGACCGGGTTTAGAGCCTCTTCGACCACGGTTATTACCTCGCCGACGCTTATTTCCTTTGAGCCTCTGACCAGGACGTAGCCGCCGCCCGGGCCTCTAACACTTCTGACGAGGTTACCACGCCTTAGTTTTACAAAGAGCTGTTCCAGATAGGAGAGGCTAATGCCCTCCTCTTTTGAAATGTCTTTAAGTGAAACCGGCTTGCCTTCGGCGTTGCACTCGTGGCACGCGAGCCGCACCATTGCCCTGACCGCGTATTGTCCTTTTGTCGATAGTCTCATAGATGAACCTTCCTTTAACTGTCCCCCACCCCCCACCCCCTATAAAAGGCCCAATATTTCACGGGCCAGGGCGAAGAATATATACTAATTTAATATACCCTATTAAATTTGTCAAGTATTCTCTTTTCAAATACCCATATTTTTTACGGGCTTTTGTTATCTATTTGATATATATAGCTTTTTAGTCAGGATGTTTTAGATCAAGCGGGCCATTGACAAGGATTAAAAAGGTGCTAAAATAGATAAATGGGCGGAAGGACCCATAAAGATGGGAGGCAAGAGTAAGATGGATACGAGTGATATCAAAAGCTGTATTGATATGTCGAGGATCAATGAATGTAAGGTCGCACAATGCTCATATTGTGCGGATAACATGTGTCATGCGATAGCCATAACAGTCGGTAACTCCTCTATGGCGCTATGCGACACGTATATCAACACGATCAAAAGCGGCGGCATCAAAGGGTTGTTCGGCGGAGTGGGCGCCTGCAAGGCGCATACCTGCAAGTTCAACAAGGACCTGGAGTGCTGTTCAGACGAGGGTATTCGGGTCTCTACGGCCGGAGGACACGCCCACTGCACAACCTTTGCAAGCTTGTAGGGAACAGACAAAAAAACGGCCCTTCCGCCTGGCTTGACCCCACCCCTGAAAGCGCATATTTATGTGCAAGAGCCTTTAGTTTTTTTTGCTTTACCCCTCAAATTTCCCTGTTTAGTTGATCCCAAAAATGTAGTATCATTTATATATTGAGCCTGTTAAGCTTTGGCTTTAATATTCACTTTCAGGAGCTTTTAGATGCCTTTAAAATCACTAAATCCCGAACAAAGAGATGCCGTTACGGCCTTGGGTGGCCCTCAACTGGTCCTTGCCGGCGCGGGTACGGGTAAGACCCGCGTGCTTACGACGAGGATAGCCCATCTGATAATGGAGGAAGAGGTAAGGCCTGAGAAAATACTCGCCGTAACCTTTACCAACAAGGCCGCGGGAGAGATGCGCGAGCGGCTTGTCAATATGCTTGGCACAGGAGTAACAGGGCTTTGGCTCGGAACATTCCATTCCATAGGGCTAAGGATTTTAAGGCGTGAAGGAAGTAGTCTCGACATAGCCCCGGACTTTACCGTATATAACGACGACGATCAGATCTCTCTAATAAAGCTCGTCATGAAGGAATTGGGGATTAATGACAAGGCATTTTCTCCAAGGGCGATGCAAAGCCGTATCGACCAGGCCAAGAACGAACTGGTCGGCCCCGAGGACTACCTCCTGAACGCCAAGGGCGCGGGGAGCTTTTTCGCGGAGAAGGTCCAGAGGGTATACGCCAAGTATCAGGAGATGCTGGGTGAGATGAACGCCGTTGACTTCGGCGACCTCCTTGCGATTCCTGTCAGGCTCTTTGAGAAAGAGCCGAAAATACTTAAAAAATACCAGGAGCGCTTTGTCCATATACTCGTCGACGAGTATCAGGATACCAACAGGGCGCAGTATATCTTTATGAACATGATAGCCGAAGGGCACAGGAACCTTTGCGCAGTGGGGGACCCGGACCAGTCTGTCTACGGATGGAGGGGAGCCGATATAAGGAACATCCTTGATTTTCAGACCGACTGGCCGGACGCGTCAATACTCAGGCTAGAGGAAAACTACCGTTCCACCAAGAAGATACTCGCGGCGGCCAATTCCATAATAGAGAAGAATGAACAGAGGATGGAGAAGACGCTCTGGACCGGCAATGACGACGGCGAGACGGTGGCCCACATCGAGGCTCTCGATGAGAGGGAGGAGGTGCGCATTATTACCGATCTCTTCAAGTCGATACTGGACAAAGAAAAGGGCCTCACCTATAAGGATATAGCCATATTTTACAGGACCAACGCCCAGTCAAGGGTCTTTGAAGAGCACTTTATACGCGAGGGCATTCCCTATGTGGTCATCGGCGGACTCCGGTTCTATGAGCGTAAAGAGATCAAGGATGTGCTCGCGCTCTTAAGGAGCATCATCAACCCGACCGACGCCATAAGCTTCAGGCGGATCATCAACACGCCCGCGCGCGGCATCGGTAAGGTCACGCTCGATAAGATCATCGATATAGGTAAGGCCGAAGGGATAACGCTGCTCGCTGCCGCCAGGGTCGCCACAGAGCGCGGCATAGTAAAGGAGGCGCGAGTCGGGGCTTTTCTAAAAGGCTTTGAGGACTTTATCAAAGACGAGGGAGCAAGAACGCTCGCCGAGCGAACGCTTAAGCTCGTTGAGGATACAGGCTATATGTCCATGCTCATAGAGGAGGGGACCGAGGAGAGTCTGGGCAGGGCCGAGAATATCCACGAGCTAATAAGCGCCATTAAGGACTTTGAGTTATCGCTTGGTGAGAGCGTGCCTTCTGAAAATGGAGACGGCCAACTTGCGCTCGACGATCCACTTGGAGACGGGAACATACTCTCTGCCTTCCTCGATCACGTGGCCCTCGTAAGCGACATGGATTCCTTTAAAGAGCGCCGCGAATGCATAACGCTCATGACGCTCCATTCGGCAAAGGGGCTGGAGTTTCCCGTGGTATTCCTCTCGGGAATGGAGGAAGGGCTTTTCCCGCACAAGAGGAGTCTGGAGAGCTTTGACCAGATGGAGGAGGAGCGCAGGCTCTGCTACGTGGGTATGACCCGGGCCAAAGAGAGGCTCTTTTTGACAAGCGCCGCCTCAAGGAGTATTTTCGGAGAGACGAGGTTCCAGACCAGTTCGAGATTTTTAGACGAGATCGACCCCGCCTTTCTGGACTCAACAAATAGTAGAGGTAAGGGTAGCGGCGCTCCGGATGAGCCGTACTATACATTAGACGAGAGCCAATTGGACGGCCTGGATTCAAACGAGCCTTGTCTGGATGAGTTTCCGGATTTTGTTGAAGGGGGCTCGCCCTCAGACCGTCTAAGCGTCGGTATGCGGGTCTTGCATCCAAGTTTCGGTAACGGTGTTATAAGGGCTCGGGAGGGTACGGGTGATGAGACAAAGGTTACGGTACGCTTTAGAGGGACGGTCGATAAAAAATTAATAGTCAAGTACGCCAATCTATCCTTTCCGGGCTAAGGTGAGGGCTTTATCTATGTGTTTTTATTTAGGAATACGCTCTAGGGGCGCGCCCGGGAATACATACCTTGACATATATTTTAAAAGTGAATATGATTTTGGCATATGAGTATTAAAAAAGCTGTTTTCCCCGCGGCGGGTTTCGGGACCAGATTTCTACCGGCCACCAAGGCCATACCAAAGGAGATGCTCCCACTTGTTGATAAGCCTCTCATCCAGTATACGGTGGAGGAGGCCAAGGCATCAGGGATTGAGGAGGTTATCTTCATAACTGGCATGGGCAAGAGCGCGATCGAGGACCATTTCGATACCTCGGTGGAACTCGAACTCCTCTTGAAGGAGAAGGGCAAGACTGAGATATTAAAGGAGATGGAAGAGCTCTCGGACCTGCACTTTGCCTATACCCGGCAGAAAAAGCCTCTGGGACTCGGACACGCCGTGCACTGCGCCAAGCTCCTTGTCGGCCCTGAGCCCTTTGCCGTTCTCCTTGGCGACGATATTATAGATTCAAAGGTGCCGGCCCTGAAGCAGATGATGGAGGTCTTTAAAAAGCATAAGGGCTCTATAGTGGCGGTGCAGAGGGTTCCCGATGACCAGACCCACTTGTACGGGGTTATCGACGGCGAAGAGGTGGATCGTGGTGTTTATAAGGTTCGCGACCTGGTAGAGAAGCCCAAAGAGAACCCGCCTTCGAACCTCGCGATTATAGGAAGATATATCCTGACACCCGAGATATTCGGATGCATTGAGAGGACCAAGCGCGGCAGCGGAGGTGAAATTCAGCTTACCGACGCCATTAGAGAGCTTTTAAAGGAGCAGGAGGTCTTTGCCTTTGAGTTCGAGGGCGACCGTTACGACGCGGGCGACAAGTTGGGCTTTCTAAAGGCCAACGTATCGCTCGCTTTAAAGCGCGACAGCTTAGGCGCGGATTTAAAGGCCTTCCTCTCTGCATTGAAATTGTAAGCTTAGGCGTTATAGATCCTCATCTTTTTTTGTAATTCAAGCGGGATTTTTATCATGGCTAAACCTCCTGAAAAACCGATCAAACAGATGTCGTCACTCGGAGAGACTCTCTTTAGGAGTTTCAGGGAGGCCGTTGGCAAGGAGTTCGGCCCGTGCGGTCCCGAGCTTGTGAACTTCACTCCCCACGTGGATATTTATACCACCAATGACTCCATTGTCGTAGAGGTGGAGATCCCGGGGGTCGATATCAAGGATATAGATATCTCCATGAGCAAGGGGCAGTTGCTCGTAAAGGGCGTAAAGGGCGAGGCCCAGAGCGAGGAAGAGCCCGGAAACTACGTCTGTATGGAAAGAAGCTTTGGCAGGTATTACCGGGCCCTGGAGATACCCTTTCCGGTTAATACCCGCAATATCAAGGCCTCGTACAAGTGCGGGGTACTTACGATAGAGGCACCCAGGGTGGCTGATAAGCGCGGAGAGCCCAAACGCATCGAGATAGAGTCGGACTAAAGCAGGTGTCGAGTCAAGCGTATATTGTCGTACTCAGCGAGCCTAGAAGCGGTTAGCTGCAAGGCGCATGAGCGCTGGACTAATGAAATCTAATTCAAGCGAAATGCAACACAGCAGATGACCGTTTATCGGCTCGCCCGATGGGAGCTACGCAAATCAATCAATGCTGCGTTGCTATACACTTGAAATATACACAATATTACTGCGTGTCTGCGTCTTGCCTTGATCGATTTGCGTAACTCTGAGACCGATAATATACGCTTGACGCGACACTATACGCGACACTATACGCTAGAGAGGATTTAGATATGGCTGAAAAAGTCGAAGATCTGGAAGGCGAAGGGATCGAGGAAGAACAACTGGTAGTGCCTGAGGTAATACCTCTTCTACCGGTGCGCGACGTCGTTATCTTTCCCTATATGATAGTCCCGCTCTTTGTAAGCAGGGAGGCCTCCATCAACGCGGTCGACGCGGCGCTTGGCAAGGACCGCCTCGTCTTCATGGCTACCCAGAAGGATATCGCCAACGAAGAGCCGGGCCCTGACGACCTATACGATATCGGCACCGTGGGTATGATAATGAGGATGCTCAAGGTCCCTGACGGGAGGGTGAAGATACTTGTGCAGGGGCTTATGAGGGGAAGGATCAAGAGGTATACGCAGACGGCCCCCTATTATCAGGTCTCCATAAAAAAGATAGAAGAGGTCCTCTTAAAGAAAAAGTCCCTGGAGACCGAGGCGCTCATGCGCACCGTAAGGGAGCAACTGGAGAAGCTCGCCGCTCTCGGCAAGGCTGTAATTCCGGAGATAATGATGGTCATCGAGAGCATCGAGGACCCCGGCAGGCTCGCCGACCTCGTCGCGTCAAATCTCGGCCTTAAGGTCGAAGATGGCCATAAGATCCTTGATACCATCGATAGCATAGAGAGGCTTAAACTCATAAATGAGTTGCTCAACAAAGAGCTTCAGGTCATGGAGATGCAGGTCAAGATCAAGAGCCAGGCCAAGGAAGAGATGGACAAGAGCCAGAGGGAGTATTATCTGCGCGAGCAGATGAGGGCCATTAAGAGCGAGCTTGGCGATATAGAGGAAGTGACAGAAGAGATAGACGAGTTCAGGGAGAGTATCAAAAAGGCCAAGATGCCCGAGGATGTCGAGAAGGAGGCCTTTAAACAGCTCGACAGGCTTGACACCATGCACGCGGACGCGGCCGAGGCCGGTATTATAAGGACCTATCTGGAGTGGCTCATTGACCTGCCCTGGGCCAAGAGCACACGCGATATACTAAATATTGCTAAAGCCAAGAAGACTCTCGACGCCGACCATTACGATCAGGAGAAGGTCAAGGAGAGGATACTCGAATATCTTGCCGTCAGGAAACTAAAGAAGAATACCAAGGGGCCGATACTCTGTTTTGTCGGCCCTCCAGGGGTTGGTAAGACCTCTCTAGGGCGTTCTATCGCCAGGAGCATGGGAAGAAAGTTCATCAGGATGTCGCTTGGCGGCGTAAAGGACGAGGCCGAGATACGAGGGCACCGGAGGACTTACGTCGGAGCGCTTCCCGGCAGGATCATACAGAGCATAAAGCAGGCCGGGAGCAATAACCCGGTCTTTATGATGGACGAGATCGATAAGGTTGGCGCCGACTTCAGGGGCGATCCCTCCTCCGCTCTCCTCGAGGTGTTAGACCCCGAGCAGAACAACGCCTTTAGCGACCACTATTTGAACCTGCCCTTCGATCTCTCCAAGGTCATGTTCATTACGACGGCGAATCAGATGGACCCGATCCCCGCGCCCTTGAGGGATAGGATGGAGATAATAGAGATCTCCGGTTATACCGAGCAGGAGAAGCTTGAGATCGCCAAGAAGTATCTTGTCCCGAGACAGATCGACGAGAACGGGCTAAAGAACAGGTTGATCGAGATACCCGACGATACGCTTAAGAAGGTCATAAGCGAGTATACGAGAGAGGCGGGGCTCAGGGGGCTTGAGCGCGAGATCGCGGGCATTGCGCGTAAGGTAGCAAAGCTTGTCGCCTCTGGCTACAATAAGAAGACGGTCGTTACGGAGGAAAAGATCGAGGAATTTCTGGGCATACCCAAGTTCCTGCCCGAGGACGAACAGGAGCGCGATGAGGTTGGCGTGGCAACGGGACTGGCGTGGACGCCTGTGGGCGGTGAGATCCTCCATATTGAGGCCACCACTATGAACGGCAAGGGTCAGCTTACGCTTACCGGTAAGCTCGGCGACGTGATGAAAGAGAGCGCACAGGCGGCCTTCAGTTACGCGAGAAGCCGCGCCAGAGAGTTCGGCCTGCCCGAGGGTTTTTATAAGAATCTCGATATACATCTCCACGTGCCCGCGGGGGCCATTCCAAAGGACGGGCCGAGCGCGGGAACTACCATGTGCGTCGCGCTCGTAAGCGCGCTTACGAAGACACCGGTCAATAAGGATATAGCCATGACAGGGGAGATAACCTTGAGGGGAAGGGTGCTCCCTGTCGGCGGGATAAAGGAGAAGTGTCTGGCGGCTCTGAGGGCAAAGATGAAGACGATCATCATCCCTGAGAGAAACGAGAAAGATTTAGAGGATATCCCGCCCGATGTTAGAAAGCAGATGAATATAAAGCTCGTAGGCCACGTTGACGAGCTCCTGGATCTGGTCTTAAAGAAGAATAAGAAACCCGCAAAGACTGTAAAGAAGGCCAAGCCACCCGCTAAGAGAAAGTCTCCCCGGGCGGCGCCTTAGGTATGGACCTAAAAGATTTAGGCGAGCTGGATTTTATAAGAGCCCTGAAGAAGGGTTTTGCCAGGAGCTTAAGCCCGCGCGTAATAAGGGGCATCGGCGACGATACCTCGGTAACCGCCCAGGAGGCCGGGAGCTACCAGCTTGCCACCACTGACTCGCTCGTCCAGGGCGTGCACTTCTCACTTGATTATTTCGAGCCCGCAAGCTTAGCGAAAAAGGCCCTTCAGGTATCTCTATCCGATATAGCCGCCATGGGCGGCGTGCCGCGTTTCTTTCTCGTCAGCCTCTCTCTCCCGCCGGGGCTTCCCACTGGCTTTATTGATGAGCTATACGACGGCTTTAAGGCGTCGTCAAAAATGTACTCAGTTGAGCTTGTCGGCGGCAACACTACATCAAGCAAGGACGGGATCGTCATTACGACCACGGTCTTTGGAGAGGTGCCAAAGGACGAGGTGGTCTTTAGAGACGGGGCAAGAGCGGGAGATAAGATCTATGTGACAGGCACGCTTGGCTCTTCCGCCCTTGGGCTAAGCTTCTTAAAGGAAGGGCTTAGCCACGGCGGGGCCGGGGCCGAAGGATCGGATAGTGCGGCTATCTCTAAGGCTGTAAAGAGCCACCTTGACCCCGTACCCAGGCTCAATGCCGGACGGCTATTAGCCAAAGAAAAGATCGCGAGCTCCATGATAGATATAAGCGACGGCCTTGTGATGGACCTCGCCAGACTTATGGAGGAGAGCAATACGGGCGCAAGAATTGAGTTTAAGGAGGTGCCCGTCTGTAAAGAGCTAACTAAAGCCGGGGCCGATCTTCAAGGGCTTGCGCTTACCGGCGGTGAGGACTACGAACTGCTCTTTACGGTCTCTCTTGACAAGACCGCTCTACTTGATGAAATAAAGGAGAGCTTCGACGTACCAGTAACCGAGATCGGCGTAGTGACAGCACGGGCGGACGGCGTCAAGGTGATCGGCCCCGATGGTAAGCCCATGGAACTGGATAGCGTTGGCTACGAGCATTTCAAGGCGCGCTAAGTTCCTTATTATAGGTTAAAGAAGCTTATGAGCGAAGGTTCTAAAAGAGAAGGAGGGCAAGCGGGCAGGAGACGAAACCGCCGCTTTGCGTTTATGCTCGCCCTCTTGTCGTTCTCTTTTTGTTTTCTTGTCGGAGAGATAGCTACACGGTTTATAGATCCACAGCCGACATATACTTTTTTAATGGAATCCGTACCCTCGCAGTATCGTCCCGGGGGATTTATCCCTTTTACCTTGAGGCCGAACTACACGACCAGGGCCCTCTCGGCGCAGACCAAAGAGCGTACATATTACGCCGTGAGAATCAATAACCTGGGGCTCAGGGGAAAAGACCTGACGACAAAAAAGCCCAAGGGTACAAAGCGGATACTTGTCCTTGGCGACTCTTTTACATTCGGCCTCTATGTAAACGATGACGAGTCTTACCCGGCCGTTCTGGAAAGTTTCTATGAAGAGGAGGGGCGCAGGGTCGAGGTGATCAACGCCGGTTTCGCGGACGGCTGGTCTCCGGATGAACATTACGCCTGGCTTGTAAATGTTGGGCTTAAGCTGGAGCCCGATGTGATCGTATACGGTTTTTATATCGGCAACGATATAGACTGGATCAATGAAAAAGGATGGGTGGAGCTTGACAAAAGGGGGCTTCCGATAAAGATAGAGAACCCCAAGCTCTATATTGACGACATGGGTAGGATCAGATCGCGCGTGCTCGACGACAGGACGCTCGGCTATGCCAATATGGCCATATACAAGATCCCAATAATAAGAAACAGCCATCTGCTGGTCCTTATCAGTCAATTCATTTTCGGAGAACGCTGGTTAAAGCTCTTAAATATTGAAGAGAAGAAGCACTTCGATTTCGCTCTTGGCGGCTCCCCGTTTGTGTTGGAACTTAAAGAGTTAAGCTTTAAGTACCGCTACTACCTTGAGCAGAATTTAGAGAAAAAAGATATGTATTTCAAGAGGTTAGTCGGGGGGATGGCCGAGCTTTCCAGGGAAAACAATATCCGGTTCATGGTCAAGATGACGCCTATGCATTTTCAGGTCATGCCGCGCGACAAGTTTCCCTTGTGGACGGGCTTTCGTTTCAGGAAGAGGGATTATTTTTCCGCTTTTACGCCCTGGCTCAGGGAGAACGGGATAGAGTACGTAGATATAAGGGAGAAGATGAAGGCCAGGCCCGGAGGTTATTATCCGCCAAACGGCGAGATACATTATAATAAAGAGGGCCACGGCTTTGCCGCAAAGCATTTGAAAGAGGCGCTTGATAAACTCGGCTGGATATGACAGTGTGGAATTACGCAAGCAGGGATTACCCATGAAGAAGATGTATACCCCCGGTTATTTTTTCAAGAGCACCTTAGTCCTGATATTTATGGCGGAGATATTCGTCATGCTCGTCTTGCCCGCCCTGCCGGAGCTTCCCTACTATTCAGAGGTCGTCCTGGACGCCGCGATATTGAGCATCATAATTATCCCCTTGCTCTACTTCCTGCTCTTTAAGCCGATGGGCATGTATGTTCAAGAGCGCGATAAGGCCCAGGAAGAGCTTCAGCTGGCCCACAACGATCTCGAGCGCAGGGTCGAGGCGCGTACCGATGAACTGAGGCTCGCAAACGAGACGCTGCAGAAGGAAATAATCGACCACAAATCGACCAGGGCCCGGATGGATCACCTGCTCGATGTAAGTCCCGCGGTTATCTATACCAGCAAGCCCGAAGGTAATTATCCGGTAACCTTTATAAGCGAGAATATCAGAGACCAGCTCTCTTACGAACCTCGTGAATTCATGGAAAATGTGGGCTTCTGGGTAAATGGTATTCATCAAGAGGACCGCGAGCGTGTACTTGCCGAGCGCCCGGAGCTGCTCAAACAGGGGCATTACGTTCACGAATACCGTTTCAGGCACAAGGACGGCTCATATAGATGGTTGCACGATAAACTGAGGCTTGTTAAAGACGAAGTGGGTGATCCGTACGAGATAGTCGGCTCCTGGATCGACATTACGGGGCGCGTCCAACTGGAGGAAGAGCTCAAAGAGACCGCGACGACAGATAAGCTTACAGATACCTACAACAGGGCGAAATTCGAGGAGATTATATCCATTGAGATGGAGAGGAGCAGAAGGTACTCCCATCCGCTATCAATGGTGATCTTTGATATCGATAAATTCAAGGAGATCAACGATACCCACGGCCATCTGGAGGGCGACAAGGCGTTGAAGAAAGTCGCCGATATCGCCAGAGGCCATATGAGGAGGATAAACCACCTCATAAGATGGGGCGGCGACGAGTTCATAATACTTCCGGTAGAGACGGAACTCGACGGGGCGGCCATTATGGCCGAGAGGATCAGGGAGTCGATCGAGTCTTACGATTTTGGAGTGAGCGGAAAGATCACCGTAAGCATAGGCATAGCCATGTACAGGCAGAACGATACAGAGGACTCCTTTATCAAACGGGCCGACGACGCGCTCTACAGGGCCAAAGAGATGGGCGGAAACCGCGTTGAAAGGGAGGAGTAGGCATAACCTGTTTTATATTGCGCATCAAAACGATCAAGGTTTGCCAAAGTTTATAGTACGCGGCGGATGTTGTTTGTCAGGCAAGACTTAAGATTTCAGGAGGGTCTAATGAGTCCTGATAGAGAGAGCAGACATTGTATTTATTACGATAAAGAGGTCTTTTTATCACGCGCGGGGGATGAAGATAGCCCGGACGATAGACCCAGTTGCGAGAGCAGCTGGGCTATTGAGAGCAACAAGGCCCATTGCGACGCGCGTTGCGCCCAGAGCGTAATCTTTAACGCGGCTTTAGAGCTCGGTAAAGGAACCGGGAAAGATGAAGAAGCCATCAAGGCCATGCTTAACTTAATAGACTATGCACTGCCCGAAGAAAAAAACTAAAGGCCCTTGCGGATGATGGAAAGAAAGTTGCTGCAAGCGGAGATATAGATTAAAGGCTTTAGACCATGAATGGTTTTTTATTTTAAAGATCAACTTGTATACTTACTTGATCGGTTATCAATACAATGCGGGATTATATTAACAAACCATCCATTGCTCGGCACCTTATAACAGTAGCCGCCCTCGTTATAATAATTGCCGGGTTTCACAGGGCGGCTCCACTCATCGTGCCCTTCCTTTTAGCTCTGTTCATTGCGATCATATGCGCCCCGCCTTTGTTCTGGCTTAACCGCAAAGGGCTTCCCATCTGGCTCGCCACTTTGATCGTGGT
>CBDVCO010000033.1:0-17405 GCA_965372515.1 uncultured bacterium
GGCACTTTTTTATTGCAATATATTATGATAGATGCTTTACTATGCCTTCCCATAAAGGGTGTGGGTGCGTGCACGGAAGATTAAATGTTTTTAATCTTTGGATAATTAGATGTTAATTCTTCTTTGTTACGCTTTAATCAGGCAACAAGAGTGTATGTATAAAAATTTTTAAATTAATCCAAGGAGGGAGATTTATGAAGACACTAATGTTTGCAGTAGCGATGATCTTAGCAGTATCCTTCGCCGGTACGGCCATGGCCGACGGTGGGGCAGTATTCAAGAGCAAGGGTTGCACGGCCTGTCACGGCGCCGACGGTAAGGGCACCGCAATGGCCCCGGGACTCGCCGGTACCGACTTCATCAAGGGCGATCCCTGCGCGATCAAGGATACCATTAAGAACGGCCGTGAGGGTGGAGCCAAGAAGTTTGCTAACTTCCCGCTTTCCATGCCTGCAAACGCTCTTTCAGACGCTGATCTCGATGCGGTAGTAACCTACCTCCAGGGTCTGTAAGCTACATTATTACCTTTGTGTGTGAAAAGAGGCCCGGGCTTTAAGCCCGGGTCTTTTTTTGTTCAATCCCATCTGAATTTATCTCGAATTAAGAGTTTTTACTCCGATTATCCTAAAAACCCTACAAAAATTGTGGAAAACGCCAAGGTTGACATCAGTCCTGAAATGAACGATAATCTTCATTGACAGTAGTGTCGAGTCAAGCGTATATTGTCCAACTCAGCGAGCCGAGAAGCGGTTAGCTGCAAGGCGCATGAGCGCAGGACTGGCATTAGCTAATTCAAGCGAAAGCAACACAGCAGATGACTGTTTATCGGCTCGCCCAAAGGGAGCTCTGCAAATAGCCCAATGCTTCGTTGCCAGACACTTGAAATATGTCAAATATTACTGCGTGTCTGCGTCTTGCCTTGGGCGATTTGCAAAGCTCTGAGACCGACAATATACGCTTGACGCGACACTTTTGAAACTTACTTATTCCCGGGCCGGTCTTTCTTAGGCCCGATGGTATATAGCAGTCCAGGTTTATTCCCGAAGTATTGATTCCATTTAATCATCCCGGAGGTTTGTGAATTGAAAATATACGTAGGTATTGACATCGGCTCTGTTAGCGCGAATACCGTTGTTCTGGATAAAGATAAGAATATACTCGAAGAGCGCTATACGAGGACAGACGGCGAGCCGCTTGAGACGGGGCTTGCTGAGCTCGAAAGGATAGTAGAGAAATACGGAGAGGACTCCATAGCCCTGGTGGCGACATCCGGGAGCGCGGGCAAGGTCATAGCCCCGATGCTCGGCGCCTCCTTTTCAAACGAGGTCATAGCCCAGGCAAAGGCAACGGAGCATTACCATCCGGAGGTCAGGACCGTCATAGAGATGGGCGGGCAGGACGCGAAGCTCATAATCCTCGACGCTGAGAAGGGAAGCGATAAGCTAAGTATCGAGGATTTTCAGATGAACTCGGTCTGCGCCGCGGGTACGGGCTCGTTCCTCGATCAGCAGGCCATAAGGATGCAGCTCACCATCGAGGAGTTCGGAGAGCTGGCCCTTAAGAGCAAGACCCCGCCGAGGATCGCCGGAAGGTGCTCTGTCTTTGCCAAGAGCGACATGATCCACCTCCAGCAGGTAGCCACCCCGGACTACGACATAGTCGCCGGGCTCTGCTACGCGGTTGCGAGGAACTTTAAGTCCACCATAGGCAAGGGCAAGGAGTTCACCCCTCCGGTCGCCTTCCAGGGCGGAGTGGCCGCTAACCCGGCGCTAAGGAAGGCCTTTAAGGAGGTCTTAGAGCTAGAGGACAAGGACTTTATAATACCCGAGCACTTCGCCTCAATGGGCGCGCTTGGTAGTCTCTTTCACGCGATGGAGAAGGAGAAGGGGCTCGGCGAGTTCAAGGGACTCTCGGAATTGAGGACCTTTATCACTTCGGGCAGGCAGAAGGACAAGGGGCTCGATCAACTTAAGCGCCCCGAGGGCCATCCCTCCGAGCTTGTAAGCTCCACAGGATACGAATTTAAAGAGGACGAGAGGGTGGACGTCTACATGGGCCTCGACATCGGGAGCACCAGCACCAATGTCATACTCATAGACGAAGACCAGAATCTTGTGAGCAAGCGCTATCTGCCGACGGCGGGAAGGCCGCTCGAGGCCGTGAGACTTGGCCTAAGTGAAGTGGACGAGGAGTGCGGGAGGTTCGTAAATGTCGTTGGCGCCGGAGCCACAGGCTCAGGGCGTTATCTCACAGGCGATTTTGTCGGCGCCGACGTGATCCGTAACGAGATAACCGCGCAGGCCACGGCCGCGGTCGAGATAGACCCGGATGTCGATACCATATTCGAGATCGGCGGGCAGGACTCGAAATACATTGCCATAGAAAAGAGCGTGGTCGTGGATTTTGAGATGAATAAGGTCTGCGCCGCCGGCACGGGTAGCTTTATAGAGGAGCAGGCCGAGAGGCTCGGGATAAATATCAAAAAAGAGTTCAGCGAGCTAGCTCTCGACTGCGAGGCCCCGGCGGCCATGGGCGAGAGGTGTACGGTCTTTATCGAGTCCGACATGGTCCATCACCAGCAAAAGGGCGTGGACAAGAAGGGGCTCGTTAGCGGGCTCTCTTACTCGGTGGTATATAACTATCTTAACAGGGTGGTAGGCAACCGCAGGATCGGTAATAACATCTTCTTCCAGGGCGGGACCGCCGCGAACCTGGGTGTAGTGGGGGCATTTGAGAAGATCACCGGCAAGAAGATCACCGTGCCCCAGAACCATGACGTAACAGGCGCCATTGGCGTGGCCCTTCTCGCCATGAGGGAGAAAGACCCGCGCTCCCCGACGAAGTTCAAGGGCTTTGACCTTAGTAAGAAAAAATATTCCATAGAGAGCTTCGAATGTACGGATTGCTCCAATATATGCGAGATCAGGAAGGTCGTGATGGAAGGCGAAGACCCCCTCCACTACGGCGGCAGGTGCGAGAAATACGACGTGAAGCTCGCCGAGGCCCGAAAGTCGGATATCCCGGACCTCTACGCCGAGCGCGAGAAGATGCTATTCTCATCCTATACCGGCAAGGTCAAGGACAAGGACGCGCCGAAGATAGGGCTGCCCAGGGCGCTCATGAACTTCGAGATGTACCCCTTCTGGAAGGCGCTCCTTACGGAGCTCGGCTACAGGGTGGTCTTAAGCTCGCCGACGAGCAAGGATATCATCAAGGACGGCATGGAGCTTATAGTGACCGAGACGTGCTTTCCGGTCAAGGTCGCCCACGGCCACATCCAGGACCTTATAGAGAAGGGCGTAAAGGACATATTCATGCCGAGTGTCGTCAATATGGCGCCCGCAAAGGAAGGCCAGACCTTCACCGTGCTCTGCCCCTATGTGCAGACCCTTCCCTACATGGCCGCATCGGCCTTTAATTTTGCTGAACTCGGGGTAAATGTCATAACCCCGATCATACACTTTAACCAGCCCGCCGCGGGTCTCAAGAAAGAGTACAACGCCATGGCCAAGCTCTTAAAGAGGAGCAAGGGGCAGATGGAGAGCGCGGTAAAGGTTGCGCACGAGGCCCAGAACGAGTTTAAGAGAAGGCTCCTTGCTCGTGGTAAAGAGATTCTCGACGGTATTGGCGAGGACGAGACGGCGCTTGTAATAATAGGCAGGTCGTATAATACCTCTGATGAGGGGATTAATTTAGAGTTGCCAAAGAAGCTAAAGGACTTAAAGACCCTTGCGATTCCATATGACATGCTCGACACAGACCCTCTTGTAGATGATGAGCTTGCCGAGCAGATGTACTGGAAGAGCGGGCAGAGGATACTCGCGACCGGCCACATGGTCAGGAACGACCCGAGGCTCTACGGGGTCTATATAACCAACTTCGGTTGCGGCCCGGACTCGTTTATAACCCACTTTTTTAAGGACGATTCAGATGGAAAGCCCTTCCTGCAACTGGAGATCGACGAGCACTCGGCAGACGCCGGGGCCATCACCAGGTGCGAGGCCTTCCTCGACAGCATTAAGAACATCAGGGGCAATAAGCTAAAGCCAATGAAGATACGGGCGCCTCACAAGCCGCTCGGCATAAAGAAGAAGCTCTATATGCCAGATATGAGCGACGGGGTTCACGGGCTGGTGGCGGCCTTTCAGGCCTGCGGCATAGACGCGGAGGTAATACCGCATCCGGACGATGAGTCCTTGAGGCTAGGGAGGCAATACACTTCGGGCAGGGAGTGTTATCCCAATATCCTTACCACCGGGGATATGGTAAAGATCACGAGGAGAGAGGATTTCGACCCTCAAAACAGCGCCTTTTTTATGCCGTCCAGTAAAGGCCCATGCAGGTTCGGCCAGTATAACCGCTACCACAGGATGATACTCGACGAGCTCGGCTTTACAGAGGTCCCGGTATACGCCCCGGACCAGGACGAGTCCTTTTACAAGGAACTCAAGGTTGTCGGCGGGGACTTTAAGAAGTACGGCTGGTGGGGCATTGCCGCTATCGACCTGCTTGAGAAGAGACTCAGGGAGGTACGCCCCTATGAACTGCACCAGGGCGACTCTGATAAGGTCTACTGGGACTCCATTGGAGAAGTATGTGAGTCTATAAAAAAACAGGTGTTCCCGGAGGGCGCGATGAAGGCCGCAAGAGACGCCTTCAATGCCGTCGAGACCGAGGGTGAAGGCACGAGGCCTCTTATCGGCATAGTCGGCGAGATATATGTGAGGAGCAACAAGTTCAGCAACGAGGATACCGTAAGACAGCTTGAGGTCCTCGGCGCGGAGGTGATGGTCCCTCCCATAGGCGAGTGGATATACTATACCAACCACACTTCAAAGCAGAGGACCTGGGAGAGGAAGAACTACGGCGACTACCTGACGACCGTGCTTACCGAGTTCTTCCAGAGGAAGTTCGAGCACAAGCTCGAGGACGTCTTTAAGGGCGACTTCAGGGACCCGCATGAGCTTCGGACCAAAGAGTTGATTGAACTTGCCAAGCCCTATATAGACGAATCTTTCGAGGGCGAGGCGGTCTTGAGCATCGGTAAGGTCATAGACTACCTCTCAAAGGGCGCGAACGGCATAGTAAACGCCATGCCCTTTACCTGTATGCCCGGCACCGTCGTGAACGCAGTGCTTAAGCGCGTGCGTGAGGACAACGATAACGTACCTTATATGAATATGGTCTACGAAGGTCTTGAGGATACCAATACCAAGACCCGCATGGAGGCTTTCGTATTCCAGGCTAAAGAGCGCATGGAGAGGCGCGCAAAGAAGAGCGTAGTCTGACCACGGGGTGTTTAGCTCTGAAAGCGGGAGGTTCATGCAGAAGGTCCCTTGTCAATTCAAAGAGGGTTATGAGCCGGCTCAAGAGATGAGATCCCTTAAATGCTACAGGCCCATAACCATCGCGGTCGTATTCCTCCTCTCTTTGGCAGTATATATAAATACCCTGGACAACGGCCTTGTCCGCGATGACAGGCTGGTCGTTCTTGAGAATAAATGGATTACCGACGTACGCTTTATTCCAGAGATGCTTACCTCGGCAGTCCTCGATTTCGGCGATAACCCGGGTGTATCAAACCAGTACAGGCCCGCCTTCCATCTCTATATGATGGCCGGCTACGCGCTCTCCGGTAAGGCGAGCTGGGGTTACCATCTCGTAAACATGTTTTTTCACGCCTTCTCTTCTATCCTGGTCTTTCTTATCATTTCGCAGTTGTTAGTAAACTCGGGGCCGGTTCGGGGTTCGCCCGAAGCCCCGGCAAGGGAGAGCGGTTCTGTTAACATTCTACTCTCCGGTTTTGCGGCCCTGATCTTCGCGACCCACCCGATAAATACAGAGCCCGTGGCGTGGATATCGGCCGTCTCAGAGCTTTCATTCGCCTTTTTTTATCTATTTAGTTTTTATCTTTATATAAGATGCCGCAAGGTCGGAGATATCAGGTATATCGGTTCTCTCTTATTCTTCTTTATCTCGGCCTGTTCAAAGGAGACCGCGGCAACGCTTCCGATCATATTGATCGCATACGAATTGATCCTTGTTCAAAGGGCGGTCTTGCCGGTGGTAAAGCGCCTTGTGGCTTTTGGCGCGGCAGGCCTCTTATATATGGTACTAAGGTTCTGGGCGCTAAGCGGGGTCATACCGCTCAAGGCCGGACATGTCGCCGACCTTTCGTCCTTTCAACTGCTCTTAAACGTACCACCTCTTATAGTAAAATATATAGGTAAGCTCATTCTTCCGGTCTCTTTGAACTTCGATTATGTATTCGACCCCGTCTATAGTATCGCTGAGCCGCGCGCGTTTATCAGTGTCATTATTACCGTAGCTATTGTGATCATAATATGGAGGCTTTGGCGCCCTTGGCCGCGACTCTCCTTTGCCCTGCTCTTTATCTTTATCCCGCTCCTTCCGGCCCTCTATATCCCGGCCCTCGGTATCAATACCTTTACCGAGCGATACCTCTATATTCCAAGCGTCGGCTTTGCTTTCTTTGTCGTGCTCATGGTCAATAAGGGTATTGAGTTTTTCGGGTCAAAAGGTTATTCTCTAAAAGTTGTGCCTGTTGCCGCAGTCGCGCTCTTTAGCATTATAATTATTGCGCTTTACTCGTATGGTACTGTTAAGAGGGGCGCGGTCTGGAAGGACGCATACACGCTATGGGGAGATACGGTCGAGAAATCGCCCGCTAGCCGCATAGCGCGAAATAATTATGCTATAGAACTTATAAAGAGGGGCATCCTCGATGAAGCCCTCTTTCATTTGGAAGAGGCGGTGCGGATCGATCCCACTTCGGCCCTTACGCACAATAACCTCGGCGCGATCTACGCCCGCAAGGGCATGCTCCCAGAGGCAGTTAGTTCATTTCAAAGAGCGCTGGAACTCTCTCCACATGACAGAGACGCCAAAAGAAATCTCAACAAGGCCCTTGGATTATTGAAAGAAGATGACAAGTGAAACTTCAAATAAGAGTTTTAGTGCCGCAGGCCTGATTCCTGTCTTTGTGCTGCTTGTCCTCTCTGTTGTTGTCTATTTGAATATTCTGCCGAACGGTTTTGTCCACGACGACAGCGACCAGATAATCAACAATCCCTGGATAACGGACTTTGCCAATCTCCCCGGCGTCTTTTTTTCTTCGGCCTGGGCCTTTCTTGAAGAAGAAGTTACGAGCAATTATTACAGGCCCGTTATGCACCTGGTCTATATGATAGACTACGCCCTTTTTGAACTCAATCCGTGGGGCTATCATCTCACGAGCATAATCATAAATTCCATAAATTCGGTCCTGGTATTTTTTCTATTAAACCTTCTGCTGGAAAGAGAGGGTATTTGGAGCGGAGAAGAGGGCGAGGCCGGATGGATGGGCCTTGGCCCGTCGGGTCTGGGCGCTCTGGCAGGCGCGCTCATCTTTAGCGTCCACCCGATACATACCGAGTCGGTTGCCTGGGCCGCCTCAATACCGGAGCTTACATTCACATTTTTCTTTCTCTTGAGTTTCTATCTTTACATCCGCCATGCCAGAGGTGGCGGTTTTTCTTTATATGTAATTTCTCTCGTCTCGTTCTTTTTCTCCACGCTCTGTAAGGAGCCCGCGCTCGCGCTCCCTATCGCGCTCGTAGCTTACGATCTCTTTGTAAGGAGAAAAAGGGTCTTTCCTCTATGGCCTTGGCTTGTGCGCTTTGTCCCTTTCGCCGCCGTAGGGGTTCTCTATATAATACTCAGGGTCTACGCCCTTAAGGGCTTCGCCCCCAGGGGCGGCGCGCATGAACTTGGTACCTTCGGCAATATTCTTAACGTGTTCCCGCTCGTCTTCGATTATTTCTCAAAACTTGTCTTGCCCGTAAACCTGAATTTCTTTTATACCTTCAAGCCGGTGCACTCTATTGTCGAGCCAAGGGCGCTGCTTGCTCTGGTATTCGCCATCATAGTGATCTTTATACTCTGGAGGACTTACAAGTTTAGCAGGCTGGCTTTTTTCTCGATAATCTTTATATTCCTGCCGCTCCTTCCGGTCCTCTATATCCCGGCGGTAGGGAGGAACACCTTTGCCGAGCGCTACCTCTATCTGCCGAGCTTCGGTATGGCTGTGCTCGTCGCGCTCTCTATAAGGGGCGTTCTTACTAAACGCGCCGCCAACCTCAAGGGAGTAGTATTAATTATCGCGGTCCTTGTTATCGCCGGAGGCGCACTTACCGTAAAGAGGAACTACGTCTACAGGGATAATTTCAGTCTCTGGTCTGATACGATAAAGAAAAGCCCGGACAACGGCTTTGTAAAGCTTAACCTCGGTATAGAGTACGCCGCAAATGGAGACGACGATAAGGCCATAGAGTACTATCACGGGGCCCTGGAGTCCATATATCTCAAGGTAGACGCCACGCTTACACACTATAATCTGGCAAACGCGTATACCAGAAAGGGAAAGCTCACTGAGGCCGCAGAAGCTTACAACGAGGCCCTGGAGATAGACCCCGAGTACTACAAGGCCTATAATAATCTCGGTATCGTCTACGCCATGCAGGGTCAACTAACCAAGGCCGCCGGCCTCTTCAAGCGTTCGCTCGCTATTGAGCCGGACTTTAAGGACGCGAAAAAGAACCTTGAGAGGGTGCGTGGGCTTAAAGGGTCCGCATCAGAGGGCAACTCCCTGTGACCATCCATGTAAAGCGCGATAAGGCCGTCTTGCTCGCCGTCCTTATATCGGTCGCAACAGGGCTCTATCTAAATACTCTTTTCTGCGAGTTTGTCTCGGACGATATATCCCAGGTCTTAAAGAACGAGTGGATCAGGGACTTTGGATATATTCCAATCGTATTCCTAAAGTCCGCGTGGTCATTTCTGGACGTTGAGGTTTATTCTAACTTCTACAGGCCCTTCATGCATCTCGCTTACATGGTGGGCTATAAGCTCTCCGGGCTTGAACCATGGGGCTATCATGCTATAAATATCTGTATTCACACGCTTAATACCGTCATGGTATTTTTTCTCACATGCTCCATTGTCGAAGCCGCCGATGCTGAAAGCCGCGGGGGCGTAGGTAGCCGTAATCTCTTTGTCGGATTTTTTGCGGCACTTCTCTTCGCCGTCAATCCCATAAATACGGAGGTCGTCACATGGGTGGCCAGCGTGACGGAGCTAGGCGCCGCGTTCTTCCTCTTTTTAAGCTTCTACCTCTATATATCGAAGAGGAGATATCCATCGGCTTTTTTCTTCCTCTTGTCGCTGCTTTCAAAAGAGACCGGCATGGTCCTTCCCTTCTTTCTGATCACATTTGATCTTGTGATAAAGAGAGAGCCGGTCCTTGCCGTAAAGCAGTGGTTTCTGCGGTACTGGCCCTATGGTGTAGCCGTGCTGGTCTATGCCGCCTTGAGGTATAACGCAATGGGCGTGGTGGCGCCTTACCAGACTGACGCACAGGTTCTAAGCGGTTACCAGCATATCTTAAATATCATGCCCCTTACCGCCGAGTTTATAAAGAACCTTGTTGTTCCCATAAACCTTACATTTTTTCATTATATAAGGGTCGAGAATATATATTCTTTTTGGGAGCTTAGAAGTATTGTCTATACGCTCTTGTTCCTGGCCGCAACATATATCTTTATAAGGTATAACAAACGCGAGAGGGCCATTGGTTTTTCTGTTATCTGGATCGTAGTGCCGCTTTTGCCGATATACTATCTGGGCTGGGTACAGGGAGAGCCTACCTACGCCGACCGTTTCCTCTATCTGCCAAGTGCCGGGTTTTCAATTACCGTAGCACTTGTCTCAATGAGGGTGGTCTCGTTAGCCTCTCCGGGGGAGTGGGGGAGTGGTTCCGGACGCCGTGCGCTTATAGTTGTCTCGGCCCTCCTCCTTTGCGTCGCCGTACTCTATTCGATAGGGACCGTCAGGCGTAATATTGTCTGGCGAAGCGCGCTGACCCTATGGGAGGATACCGCGAAAAAGGCCCCGTGGATTATCGCGGCGAGGGTTAGTTACGCCAATCAGCTATTGAAGCACGGGCGTCTCGAAGAGTCGTACAACGAATACCGATCGATCGTTAAAGAGGGTGCGGAAAAGGTCGATCTGGCCGAGGCCCACAACGGACTGGGGATCATCTATGCCAAGAAGGGGATGGTGGGCGCGGCCATACTTGAATTCAGGCTGGCTCTGGAGTTGAAGCCGGATCTGGAGATCGCCAGGATCAACCTGGAAAAGGCCGAGCGATTAAAAGAGATCATGAGAAAGAGACCTCCCGGATGAGCTCTATTTATAGACCCCCATTAGATCGCGAAACCTTATGAGTACCAGCTCGCCGAGCATCTGGATTGGGTGGAGTATGGGGTTTACCCTCGATTCAAAGCGGTTGACCCATTTTACCGGGACCTCTTTTATCTTAAATCCGTGTTTCCTGGCGATGAAGAGGGCCTCTACGTCGAAGCCGAAACCGTCTATGGTCTGCCTCTTGAAGACCTCCGAGTAGGCATTGCGGGAGAAGCACTTAAATCCGCACTGCGTGTCCTTAATGCCTCTTATGGCCATTATCTGGACGAATTTGTTGAAGGTCTTTCCCATGATCTCGCGCCACCAGGGCTGGTGGAGGTCTATCTCGGATTCTTTTAGCGCGCGCGAGCCTATAGCAACGTCGAACCCCTCATTATTCCATTTAAGTAGCTTGTCAGAGTCCTCGATCGGCGTGGAGAGGTCCGCGTCCGAGAAGCAGGCGTACTCGCCCCCGGCGTTCTGGAAGCCCTTTCTTACACTAAAGCCCTTGCCCCTGTTCCGGACGTTCTCAAGTACCAGGACCGGGAAACCTTTTTCGTCAGGGCCAAAGCTTCGTGCGATCTCCACGGTCCGGTCCCTGCTCCCGTCGTCTACTACTATTACCTCGTAGCTGAAGGGCTTAGCCTCCAGAAACCCGGTGACCTGTGACAGCGTGTCTTCGATGAGTTTTTCCTCGTTGTAGGCCGGGATTATTATACTAAGAAACGGCCCCGTATTTTTTTTCTTTGCCATAGATGCTTTCCCTTGTAGCGTTCTTTATGCGGGAATTACTTTTTGATAGGATAGTTAATTTGAGCTTGTCTTTCAAGGTAATTATCTTATTGAGCAGGCCCTCTAATCCGACCCATCTTTCCTGAGTTCTCTCTTTAGATTCTCTATCTCTTTTAAAGCCAGTTTGTTGTCCGGATTTTTTTTAAGGATTGATTCGTATACCTTTAGCGCCTGCTCAAGGCGGTAGTTCGACTTGTTGAATGTCTCGGCGAGCTTCATATAGAAGCGCTCCCTGTCGCGTTCATTCCAGTTATCCGGTATCTTTACGGGCGGCACTACCTCCTTTGTCTCTTTAAGGACCTCTGTAAGGAGCTCTATGCTCTTTGACGGGTCCATGTAGAGGAGTTTTGGCAGCGAGAACTCGAGTATCGGCCTCTCATCGGTATTAAGAGGCGCTCCTTGCAGGTACTCCCTGAGGTCGTTGTCGCCAATCAGAAAAAGGTCGAGGATGGAGTAAGGGGAGCGGATGTCGATCCTCGCGAGGTCTGCCTGAACCTCTTCGACTGAGAGCCATTTGGCGAGTGTTTCGAGATCAAAGGCGTGTTCGTTTTTGCTTCCGATGACGATCAGGTCCGAGGCGTTCTTGTAGTAGAACCAGATGCTGACGTTTGGAAATACCGAGGCGAATGTGGCGAGCCCGGTCTTTAGTTCCTCGCTCCTGATGCGATAGTTTTGAAACCAAAGCGCTACGATGCCGTCGTCGTTAAGTTTTTCGCTTAGCTTTTCAAAGTATTCGCTGGTAAAGAGATTCGATACGCCGGATATCCAGGGGTCTGAGACGGCGCTTATTATCACGTCGTACTCCTTGTCCGTGGTAAATACGAAGTTTCGTCCGTCGGCAATATGTATGTGCGCGCGCGGGTCTTTAAGGGCGTTGTTGTTTGATTCTTTAAAGAACTCCGCGGCCTCCATAACCGCCGGCTCCAGCTCTACAACGTCTATGTAGGGTATCGGGTAGCTGAGCATCGAGCCCAGCGTGATGCCGGAACCGAGCCCTACGAGGAGAGCCTTCTTTGGGGGCGTGTTGTGGAGCAGTATGGGTACGTGGCCCAACAGCGACCAGGTCTCGGCCGGTCTTGGCCCATCGGCCCGGGCTTCCTGCTTGCCGTTGGCCTGGTATGTGACTACTCGCCCTCCCGGCCCGGAAGTCCGTACGGTGACTATGGCGTTTATGCCTTCCTTGTAATAGACGAGCTTTTCACCGAACGCGCCGCCCTTGAATCCCTCCATTGAGTCAGCGTTGTAGGCGTTCGAGTAGATCCCGAGCGTCATGAGCATCTTGTCCCACGCCGGCAGCATCTGAACCGTCACTATAAATAGTATTATTGTTACTACGCACGCGACGGCCTTTTTAAGGTTGTTGATATTGGATATGGAGACGAGCGCGATGGCGATGATGATATTTAGCGCCGCGGTCAGGGTAACGGCCTTTTGCACGCCGAGGACGGGCATGAGAAAGAAGCCGCCGACAAAGGCCCCGAATATGGCCCCGGCGGTATTGAAGAAATATACATCCCCGATACTGCTGCCGACCGACCTTATGCTCCGGGTATAGATCCTCCCGACAAGAGGGAAGATGGCGCCCATAGAAAGGGTCGGGATGATCATAAGCGCGCTACAGAGGAGAAACTGTACTATAAGGAAGAGGTAGAACCTGTCGGCGAAGCTCTCCTGCAGACCGTAGAATATGAACGGAAATTTTTTGTAGAGGAAGATGGAGATAAGGCTTGAAAAGGCGATTACGGCCTCGAAGGCGGCGAACCAGAGGAGCGGGTTCTTTCTCCTGTCTATAAATGGCGCGAATATTATCGACCCAAGACCGATGCCCAAGAGAAAGGTCGCGAGCATCACGGTGAAGGCATAGACCGAAGAGCCGATTATAAGAGAGAGTATCCTTGTCCAGAACACTTCGTAAGCCAGGCTCGCGAAGCCCGAGAGCGCGAACGAGCCTATGACGATGTAGGCCGTGAGCGTGCCGTGTTCGATCGTTGCCGCTACCTCATTTTCGCTTTCATCGAGGCCGCGCGCCTGCTCTCTCTCGGCCAACAGGTCCTTATCTATGAACGCATTCTTAAAGATTATGTAGATGGCTAGTCCTATAATTATGTCGATAACTCCCGCGACGTATATGCTCGACTTTACCCCGACAAAGTAAAGGGTGAAGAGCCCGGCCGCCAGACAGCCCGTAACGGCACCAAGAGTATTTATGGAATATGCGAGCGCGGTATTGAAGCCGACCTTTCTTTTTACACTTGACAGGTACTTTACTATTATCGGGAGCGTGCCGCCCATGAGCGTGGTCGGGATTATGAGCGCCAGGAATGTTAGAGAGAATTGCGAGAGGTTAAAGCCTGCAGTGACGGAACCCGGCTCATCACTTGCGATAGACCCGAGATAGATATCGCGCACCAGGTCGAAAATGCCCGGTGAGAGCAGGCAGTATATTCCTATACCGATCTCGATAAGGGCGTATATCTTAAGCGGGTTGCTTGAGCGGTCTACGACGCGGCCGAAGAGGAGGCTCCCGAGCGCGAGACCCGCCATGAAGGTGGTCAGCACCGTTGTTACGGCAAACTGCGTCGAGCCGAATACCAGGATCAGCAGGCGTATCCATACGAGTTCATACGCCAGCCCCGTTAGCCCCGTAATGAAGAAGAATATCAGTATCAGGACTTCGTTGTTGATATTTTTTGAGTGTTCATTGGCCATATGGATAGTCCGAATCCTATTGTCGAGCCTTACGTGCCGGCAAGGAATGCTAAAAACCCCAAACGTTAAGAGTATCACGAAAAAGTCGCCCTAACAAAGTGAAAACTCAAACCTTTAAAGGGTTTTTGGCTTGTTGAGCCACTTCTTTAAGGCCTGCCGTAAGCGGGTATACTTGCATTTAGACGCCGTATTTGCTAATCTTTACGGATATAAATACTAAGGAGGTCATTCAAGGTGATGCAGAAAATATACAGATCCATAATATTAAAAAGGATTCCGCTCTTGTTCGTATTACTCTTCGGGATGCTGGCTTTTTACGGTTGCGGCTCGGATGACGGCACCGACTCCAAGAGCGCCGAAGTAAAGATCGAGGAATCGGGTAATCCGGCCAAGGACAGCTTTAAGAGGGGGGTGCAGTATTCGCTCAAGGGCAACCACGAAAAGGCCATCGAGGAGTATAAGAAGTCTCTGGAGCATAATCCCCACAGTGCGGAAGCCTACAGCAACCTCGGTTATGAGTACTACGACTTAGAGGACTATGATAAGAGTGTTGAAAGCCAGGAGAAGGCCCTTGATATGAATCCCGATCTGGCCAACGCATACTACGGTCTGGCCATGGCCCTTGAAAAGAAGGGCGACAATGACGGCGCGCTTGAGAATTATCGTGAGTTCATGAACATCTCGGAGCCGCACTCTTTATGGTGGAATAACGCCAAGGCCAATGTCGAGCGCCTCGAAAAGCAGTAGGCCAACCCCCTTTCAAATATCTGATTAACGCTTCAAAGCCGGAGTGGTGAAATTGGTAGACGCGCGGGACTCAAAATCCCGTGGGAGCGATCCCGTGTCGGTTCGATCCCGACCTCCGGCACCAAGTAAAATTAATGGGTTAGGGTACTTTGACCACATAAGCTTTTTTCCTCTGTTTCCTCGATTGTAACCGTTTTGTAACCGTCCATCTCCTGATGGTATTCTGTAACCTGCCTTGAGGCCGTCTTCTGTGATTTTATTGCCTGGCTCAGATCTCAAAATTTCAAACGGCAATCAACGCCTTCGGGGCCTAATTGACGCTAGACCGCCGCTGGTGTATAATCATATCTGCTCCGGGGATACATGCCGCCGGCACCTGAAACAATAGAACCTCATACAACATAAATGACTAGGAATTTCCCATTGAGCTCCATGAAGGAAAAATCACCCTTTTTCTCAATCGTTATTCCGACATTCAACCGCCCGTTCCAACTGGCTAACTGCCTTGTCTCTATTGCGCGCCTGGATTACCCGCATGCCTCTTTCGAGGTGATAGTTGTTGACGACGGCAGCCAGCCCCCTTTAGACGATGTGGTCGAGCCCTTTCGTGAAAAAATAGATATAACGCTCAAGGCCCAGGCCAACTCCGGTCCCGCTACGGCCAGAAATAACGGGGCCGCCGTGGCCAGGGGTGAGTTCCTGACCTTTATAGACGACGACAATACGGTAGAGCCCGAATGGCTAAAGCGCCTTAGTAAAAGCATGCGGGCCAACCCCGGCTGCATGATCGGCGGTAGGGTCGTAAATATAGCGACTGAGAACCTCTATTCATCAGCCAGCCAGCTCCTTATAGACTACCTGCACGAGAATGACAACAGCGACCCGGAAGACTCGCGTTTTTTTAGCGGAAATAACCAGACCATGCCGACCAGACTATTTAACGAGGTTGACGGCTATGACGTTCAATACTTGTTTGCGGCGGGCGAGGACAGGGAGTTCTGCGAGCGCTGGGTACGCCTCGGGCATCGTATGGTCCATGTCCCGGAGGTAAAGGTTTTGCACGCCCATCGCATGACATTTAGATCCTACTGCCGCCAGCACTTCAATTACGGACGCGGGGCCTACCGTTTCCATAGCCAGTGCTCCGGCAACGGACAAGGAGGGCCCCGAAAGGAAACCTCCGGATTCTACTCAAAGCTGCTCCTCTACCCATTTTCCGTTCTAAAGGGTCGGCGTGCGTTCACAATCTTCATGCTTTTTGTAGTCTCACAGGCCGCGACCGCGGTCGGCTTTTATCGGGAAAGATTTTACAAGACCATGAAACCTGGAGACCAATTGAGATGACTACTTTTGGTGATAAGATGAGGCTCTTGAAAGGGCTATGCGGCGCTGGAGAAAAGGCGTTTAACGGCCCGTTTTACGCCACCGTCGATATTACACGGCGCTGCAATCTCAGATGTATCGGATGCCGCTACCATTCGCTGGAGGGAGCGGTTCACTCGGGCAGAGACTTTGGCGTAGAGGATATCTCTTTCGATCTATACGAAAGATTCTGTAAGGAGCTTTCCAGGATGGGCACCGGGGAGATTATTTTAATAGGGGAAGGAGAACCGCTTATACATCCGCGCATCTTCGATATGATCGATTTGGCCAAAGAGAAGGGGATGCGCGTTATACTTTTGACAAACGGCACTCTACTCGACGACGCCAAGTGCCGCGATATTATAAAGACCGGGCTCGATATCCTGAAGGTAAGTCTATGGGGCTCAACCCCCGATGAATATGAAAAGAACTATCCCGGGACGCCGACAAAATATTTTGAGAGGACCGTTGCGGGCTTAAAAGCGATGAGCGCCCTGAAGAGAGAACTCAACTCGGCCCTTCCCGCCGTCTATTTACACCATCCGATCAACCGTCACAACTTTCAAGGACTTGACAGGATGGTCGATCTGGCGCATGAGGTGAAGTGTGATTTCCTCTCCTTCTCCCCCCTTAAGCCCAACAAAGGTGAAGAACAGAGTCCGTCCGCCCTCTCGGCAGAGGAAGAAGATGTCCTGAAGAGGTCTCTGGCAGCCATCAGTGATCGGTTGGATTCATTCTCCATCGCCAATAATATAGACCATACATTGGCGCGCTACGAGCTTGGTCGAGAGGTATGGAGGAAGCTACCGTGCTACATAGGTTGGTTCCATTGCCGCATAAGGGTCGACGGCACGATATTTGCCTGTGCCACCTGCGACATGTGCCTGGGCAACCTCAATGAGAATAGTTTTCAAGATATTTGGAACGGCCCCGCATATAAGGCGTTTAGAAGAACTGCAATTACACGTGAGGGACTTACCGGACTTACGAAAAAACTCTGTGAATGCGGTTACTGCTGCCACGTCGGGGAAAACGAACGCGTGCACAGCCTCTTTAAGTGGTTCGCGCCTCTATTTAATCGCAGCCGGACCGGGCTTAAGATGAACGAGTAAACGATGTCGAATGATACTTTACAAAAATCTTTAAGGGCCCTTAGAGCGCTTTTGACCAGGAGGGTCGAGATCGACTTCGACCGCGTAAAATTTAATTACGAAGGCGTGCCTCTAAAAAAGATCATAAACTGGATATTGGTAGAGGCGTCTATATCGAGGAAGCCGGACAAGCCGTGGGGTCTGCCCACTCACCTTCAAATAGAGCCTTCGGCGCGCTGCAACTTGAGCTGCTCATTTTGTCCCGTAACCGAGGGCATGGACCGTGAGCAGGGCAATATGGACCCGGCTCTCTTTAAAAGGCTGATAGACGAGATCGGCGATTACGTTTTTCTGATAGCCCTCTGGGACTGGGGGGAGCCGTTCATCAATAATACGGTCTACGAGATGATCTCGTATGCCAGAGAGAGGGGCATAAAGCTCATCAGCAGCACCAACGGCCAT
>CBDVCO010000034.1:0-16985 GCA_965372515.1 uncultured bacterium
ATATGTCAAAAGTAGCAGTTCAAGCCGGTTTTAAGGTTGGCGACCTGGTAGTATATCCCGCTCATGGTGTCGGTATTATCGTCTCGATAGATTCGAAATCCCTTTCAGGCATGGATCTGGATTTCTACGTCATGAAGGTAATAGACTCTGACGCCACCATAATGGTCCCCGTGGATAACGCCGAGACGGTAGGGCTGAGAAGGGTCGTAAAGAAGAGCGTTGTACCCAAGGTATACGATATCCTGAAGGACAGGACAGAGTCGATCATTGAATCGCAGACCTGGAACAAGAGATATCGCAACTATACCGACAAGATCAGGACGGGTTGCGTGATGGAAGTAGCAAAGGTACTTAGGGATCTATACCTTCTCAAAGTCGATAAGGAACTCTCCTTCGGTGAAAGGAGAATGCTAGATACCGCAAAGAACCTCCTCATCAAAGAACTATCCATAGCAAAAAATATCAAAGAAGAAAAGGTTGCCGAAGAACTCGATCGGATAATGAAGAGCAATTAGTTTACGCCTTTATTAAATTCCGGTCCGAAGGAGGCGTAAGATGAGGCTGTTTTTCCTAAGAGCGCTTTTTATTGTCTTTGCCGCCTCTATCGGCTATTTTGTGCTCTTCCAGGCGATAGGCGACAGCAATGTCGCCTATATAGGGCTTGTAAGCGGCTTGATAATAGCGCTAGCCGCCATATTTTTTGAAAAAAGAGCAAGAAAGACTCCGCTAAGAATTGTGCTCGGCGGCGCCATCGGCCTTACAACCGGGCTTATAATCGCAAACCTCGTTACCTTTCCCCTCGCTTCTTTTATCGACAGCACTTACTATCAGGCCCTGGTCTATCTGATCACCAACTCCCTTGTCGGCTATTTCGGCGTAAGTGTCGGCATGAAGAAGGGCGATGAGATTAAAGAGCTTAATATGGACTTTATTAAGTTCTGGAGCACCGCGGCCCGGGACAAGGCCGGCGCGGCGGAGCCGGACGGCAAGGCTCCCCTCCAGACAATTTTAATGGATACGAGCGTAATTATCGACGGCAGGATAACGGATATCTGCAAGACCGGCTTTATCGACGGTTCACTCGTTGTCCCCCAGTTCGTGCTCACCGAACTTCAAAATATTGCCGACTCTTCGGACCCGATAAGGAGGGCCCGCGGCAAGCGTGGGCTCGACATACTGCATAAACTTCAGCTAGATGAGAGTGTAGGTGTTACAATAATCGAGGACGATGTTCCTGGCGCAAGCGCGGTTGACGCGAAACTTGTTCAACTCGCCCGGGAAATTTCAGCCAAGGTGCTTACGAACGACTGGAACCTGAACAAGGTAGCCGAACTCCAGGGTGTTACGGTCTTAAATATTAACGCCCTTTCAAGTGCGCTTAAGCCGGTCGTGCTTCCCGGAGAGTTTATGAACCTGCTGGTGGCGAAGAAAGGCAAGGAGGCAGGCCAGGGTGTCGGTTATCTTGACGACGGAACGATGGTCGTAATCGATAACGCCAGAGAGCATATCGGCGAGAGTGTCAATGTGGAGGTAACGAGCGTTCTTCAGACGACCGGCGGCAGGATGATATTCTCTAAAGTACTGGAAGGCGACAAGACCCCCGTCTTTTTGCATGCAAGTAATTAAGTCTCCATACTTTACCAACTTTTACCCGGGCAGGCTTGACCCGGGTATATTTTTGTCTATACTACTCTTATAATGGAACGTATCTATGAATAAATTGGGTTCAAAAGGGGCTGTAGCCATAATAGTATCGGCCGGCATGGGCAAAAGGATGCCGCCAGACGCAAAGAAGAAGAACTTTCTTCTCCTAAACGGCCGGCCCGTACTCGCGCATACCCTGGCGCCCTTTGAGGCTTCAGCTTTGATAACGGCCATAGTTATTGTCACGGGTGCTGCCGATATAGAGCTTTGCCAAAGAGAGGTCGTGGAGAAATTCGGCTTCAAGAAGATCGCGGCAATTGTCGCCGGAGGTAAAGAGCGCCAGGACTCGGTGGCCGCGGGGCTCGACTTTATTGGTTCGAAGCTTCCAGGAACGGGCGACGACCCCGTAGTAGCGATCCACGACGGCGCGAGGTGTCTGGTGACGACTGCTATTATCGATAATGCTATCATGTGCGCCCGGTCAGGGGGCGCAAGCGCTGTAATGGTACCTGTAAAGGACACCATAAAAGAGGCTGTCGAAGATGGTAAGAGCGTTGAGCAGACACTCAGCAGAGAGCGCCTTTACTCGGTACAGACCCCGCAGGCATTCGGGTACAGGCTGATAAAGAAAGCAATGGATAGCGCGCAGAGGGACGGATTTCTCGGCACCGACTCAAGTTCATTGGTGGAGAGGATAGGAGAAAAGGTGTTGATAGTCGAGGGCTCTTATGAAAATATAAAGATTACGACCGAGGAGGATCTGCACCTGGCTGAGAGGCTCTTTGGCGCGAGGGAAAATACGTAGGCATAAGGGATAGGATTAAGTGATACGGATAGGAAACGGATACGACGTACATGCCCTTGGTGAAGGGGAGAAACTGATAATCGGCGGCGTTGAGATACCATTTGAGCGCGGGCTCAAGGGACACTCCGACGCGGACGTGCTCCTGCACGCGATTATAGACGCGCTTTTGGGGGCCAGTGCGCTTGGTGATATCGGCACCCATTTTCCACCGACCGACCCCGCTTATAAGGACATATCGAGCCTGATGCTGCTTTCAAGGACTCTGGAGATCTTAAAGGGCGCAGGCTTCGCGATCATAAATATAGACTCCACTATAGTCTGCGAGGCTCCGAAACTTGCCCTCTTTATGGACAAAATGGTGGCCAATATATCCGATACCCTCATAATGGATTCCAGCAGGGTAAGCGTTAAGGCGACGACTACCGAGGGGCTTGGCTTTATCGGAAAAGGCGAGGGAATAGCCGCTTATTCAACCGTGCTTGTTGAGGAGTCTTAGTTTGGGTCCGGGTAAGACGATCGTACGCACCCGCTTTGCCCCAAGCCCTACGGGAGAGCTTCATGTAGGGGGCGCGAGGACGGCGTTATTTAACTCTCTCTTTGCAAAAAAGGCGGGCGGCGTGGTAGTCTTGCGCATAGAGGATACCGATACTTTAAGAAGTAAGCGCGAGTATGAAGAGCGGCTGATAGCCGACTTGGCCTGGCTTGGTATCACCTTTGACGAGGGCCCTCATATCGCCGGCAAGCTCGACGGTATAGGCCCTTACAGGCAGTCCGAGAGGGGCGGGATATATAATGAGTACGCGGGTAAGCTCCTGGCGAACAATGCCGCCTACAGATGTTATTGCACTGAGGAGAGGCTAAAGGAGCTACGCGAAGCTCAGACAAAAGCTGGCGTAGCTCCCGGCTATGACGGGGCCTGCAGGGAGCTTGGGGAGGCCCCCGGAGCTACAGAGTCGGTAGTAAGGTTTCATATCCCGGACCGGGAGGTAAAGTTCCTTGACGGCCTTCGTGGAGAACGAGTCTTTGACGCCTCGCTCATGGGCGATTTTATTATAATGGATTCCAAAGGGGGCGCTTCTTTTCTCTTCGCGAGCGCCATAGATGATTCACTTATGGGGATCACCGACGTTATTCGCGGCGACGATCATATATCCAACACCCCGCGCCAGATTCTTCTCCTGGAGGCCCTCGGGCTTAACGTCCCCGTATATACGCATATACCTTTGATACTCGCGACAGACAGGAAGCCGCTCTCAAAGCGGGAGCGAAGCGCTTCGCTCGATAGCCTGAGGCGCGAGGGCTTTTTGCCCGAGGCCGTGCTGAACGCGATAGCGAGGCTTGGCTGGGCTCCAAGCAAGGGAGCGGGGCAAAGGGGGGTAAAGGGGGCAAAGGACGTTTTGATGACGCTAGAAGAGATGACCGAGGCCTTTAGCCTTGACTCCCTCTCCAGGAGCGCGGCAGTATTTGACCTTAAACGGCTGAAGAGATTTAATAAGGACGCCCTTCGAGAAGCGGACTCAGCAGTGCTTTTAGAAATGATAAGTCCCCGGTTTAAGAAGATCGATAAAGAGTGGCTTCTCGATGCTATCGGTTTAGTAAAAGAAGAGGCAGAGACGACAAAAGATATCGAGGGTCTGATATCTCCGCTTATGGGTGTTTTGACTATTACGCCTGAGGCGGAAAACTCTTTGAACGAGGCCGGAGCAAAGGAAGTGATAAAGGCTTTAGCCGATGAGATCGGGAAGAGAGAAAAGCTTGATCAGGCGGCTTATTTGGATATTATAGAAGCATTGAAAAGGAAGACCGGAAAAGCGGGCAAGGCGCTCTTTATGCCCATAAGGGCCGCGCTCACGGGATCTACGTCCGGCATTGAGCTAAATAAGGTCATGATACTCTTAGGTAAAGAGCGTGCGCTCGAGAGGGCCACAGCGGCGATAAAATGACAGGGCATAGGGGTTTTAAATCTGTAAAGCGCAGGGCCGGAGGTAATAGATAATGATCACGGTATATAACTCGATGACGAGGAAGAAGGAGGCCTTTACGACCATAAAGCCGGGTGTGGTCAATATGTACGTATGCGGTCCGACGGTCTATTCGCTAAGCCACATAGGGCACGCGAGGAGTGCCGTGGCCTTTGACGTGATATTCAAGTATCTTTCGTACACGGGCCTCCATGTCAGGTACGCGCGCAACTATACGGATGTGGACGACAAGATCATCAACAGGGCGAACGAGGAGGGACTCGACCCCGTGGAGCTCGCGCTCGAAAATATCAAGGCATTTGACGAGGATATGGCGGGGCTCGGCGTGGCGCTTCCGACTTACAGGCCGAGGGCCACAGAGTCGATAGGGATAATTATCACGCTCATAGAGACCCTTATAGAGAAGGGCCATGCCTACGTAGTAGATTCCGACGTCTACTTCTCGGTAAGGAGCTTTGACGGATACGGTAAGCTTTCGGGTAAGAATATTGACGACCTCACTTCAGGGGCGAGGGTGGAAGTGGACGAGAGGAAGAAGGACCCGCTGGACTTCGCGCTTTGGAAGGGCGCCAAGCCCGGTGAGCCGAGCTGGCCGAGCCCCTGGGGGGCAAATGGCAAGGGCGAGGGACGCCCCGGATGGCATATAGAGTGCTCCGCCATGAGCCAGTGCTTCCTTGGTGAGACCCTCGATATCCACGGCGGCGGCAAGGACCTGATATTTCCTCATCACGAAAACGAGATTGCCCAGAGCGAGGCCTCCACCGGAAAGGAGTTCGTCCGTTACTGGCTCCACAATGGATTCGTAAATATTGACAAAGAGAAGATGAGCAAGTCGCTTGGAAATATCTTAAATATCCGGGACGTCTTAAAGGAGTTTTCGCGCGAGGCAATAAGGCTATTTCTTTTATCGAGCCATTACCGCTCGCCTATTGATTATTCAAGGGAGAGCCTTACAGAGGCAACTAGCGCGCTCGAGCGTTTCTATAGGACGCTAAAGAGGATGGAGGAGTATGAGCTTACCAATGATGTGGCCGAGGACGCTTTTAGGCACCGGCTCGCTCCGGTCCTTGAGGCAATGGACGACGACTTTAATACGGCTATCGCCATTGGGCGGGTATTTGAAGAGGTAAATGAGGCAAACCGTCTTATGGATTCCGCCAACGAGAAGGGTGAGGATCATACCACGGAGCTTTCGACCCTAAAGGCGTTCTTTAAAGAGGTCTCCGGCTTTCTTGGGATTTTCGACCGCACGGGCGCCGAGTTTTTCAGTGAGGTCAAAGAGAGCTCGGGTGTCGATGCCGAGGTTATTGAGGGTCTTATTGCCGAGCGTAATAAGGCAAGAGATGCTCAGGATTTTAAGCGCGCCGACGAGATAAGGGATGAGCTGAAGGCTAAAGGCATAATACTCGAAGACACGGCCAAGGGTACCAGCTGGACGGTCGGATAGAAATTTAGAGGCTAGAATTAAAATATGAAATTGAATGCCAGCGCTCCCGGTTTTCGGCAAAGGTTTACGTTGTCGATTGCCGCGGCAATACTACTTACTACGAACCTCCTGATTTTCACACCTTTTATTATCTATAATTTTAACCGCGACGAGTTCAACTTCTCTTTTTCGGCGATACTGATTAATGTTTATGCCCCGGTACTTGTTTTGGGCGTCGTTATTCTGACTGCCATCGGCCTTATTTTAAGGGGAAGGTACCACTCGCGTTTTGTCGTGTTTGTCTTTGCTCTAGGTGTACTGACCTGGCTTCAGTCCACCTTTATATTGTGGAACCTGGGTCAGCTTGCCGGCATAAAGATAGTTTGGGAGAATTTTTTCTGGCAGGGTGTTATAGACGGCGGTATCTGGGTTGCGGCTCTCATCCTTGCCCTTATTTTTTACAGGCGCGTGGTCAGAGTAGTAGTTGTTATTAGTTTTGTTCTTGTCTTTGGTCAGTTAGGACACGCGGTTTTTTTAACTCTTATCAAATCTGAGAAGCACTTTGATCGGTCCAAGGTCACGAGGTTGGCCGCGCCCGAGAGTTTTTACGAATTTTCAAAAGAGAAGAATGTCATCGTTGTTCTCTTTGACGCTTTCCAGTCGGCTATCTTTGAAGAGATCATAGAGGCAGAGCCGCGCTTTCGCGCTGAACTTGATGGCTTTGTCTTCTTTAAAGAGACGACCGGTCTCTTTCCGTTTACGGAGTTCAGCATTCCAACATTTTTTAGCGGTAAGCCCTATCAGCTGGATATGCCGTTCGAAGATTATATCAGGACTTCGATGAATGAGGAGACGATAAGCACGGCTTTTCTCGACGAGGGATATGAGGTGGATATTGCCCCGTTAAAAGTCAAATACTGCGGCCCGCATACTAATTGTTTTCTTCTTCCCGTGCCTTACGGCGGATCATCCAAAGAGGTCGAGCGTGTGGCCGCCGCCTACCTGATGGATCTTTCGATCTTCAGGGCCGTGCCTCTCTTTCTAAAGAACTTCCTCGTTTACAGGGATCAGCAGTGGCAATTCCTGCGTATAGCCAGTCCCCAGGCGGCTGGAGATGAGCAGTTCGGTTCCCTGGAGTTCCTTGCCGACATGACACAAGGGGCGCGCATGAAAGAAAAGAGGCCGACCTTCAAGTATCTGCATCTCTTTACTACTCACTTACCTTACGTGATAACAAAAGACTGCCGTCCGGCTGGTAAGGTGCTTAAGAGTAATCGCGCTAACGCGATAAATGTAAGCAGGTGTAGTCTGGAGGGTTTCATATCATTTTTAAAGAAGCTAAAATCGATCGGTGTCTACGATAATTCGCTCATAGTCCTAATGAGCGATCACGGCACTTTCTGGCCGCCAAAAAGCCTTCATGGGGAGAACCCCGAGCTTTTATCAACGCATAAGAATATAAAGACCATAGCAAGTTTGGCCATGCCGCTCCTTGTTATAAAGCCTCCCCATGAGGCGGCTCCATTCAAGGTCTCAAACGCGCAGACAATGCTCTTGGATCTTCCGGCTACGCTCACCTCTTTGATGGGAACGAAAAAGTTTAGCGGCAATGGCAGGCCGGTCTTCTCCATTGATCCGCTTGAGACACGCTCAAGGAAGTTCTATAATTACAGACCCTGTAGAGATTGTACGATTGATGGTTATTTTGTTCCCTTTGAGGAGTTCGATATCAGGGGCTCTCTCTTTGATCTCGCATCATGGAAGTACGCGGGGCTTAAACACGCGACCAATGATACGACAAAGCCGCCTGAAAGAGTTGAGTTCAGGCCGGGCGGCGCGATGAACTATTTGTTCAGAAATTGGCATAAGAAGTATGAAAAGCACAAGGAGATAGGCGAGTGGGGCCGCTGGGCTATAGGAGATTCGGCTACCATGTTGCTTACGCTCCCGAAGGAGAAGGACGCACAGTTGAAGGTACGGCTCTACGCCCCTGAGTATAATCAGCCGCAGAGAGTTACTCTCCGTGTGAATGGCAAGGTGATAGGTGCCTGGGATACGCCCTATGTTGGCGAAAAGTACGCGGACTATACTTTGCTTATCAAGAAGGATGCCGATAGAAAGCCGGCAAGCCTGATAGAATTTGAATTCGCGAAAAAGTGGGTCGACGATTCAGGGAGTTCCAAGAAAAAGAATCGCACGATATTCTTTGGTTCCGTATCCGTTAGCCCGTTACAGCGATAATAATGAAAGACCCGGTTAGAATTTATAAGGGATTTATTTTTTCGCTATACAAAATACAGCCCAGCCAACCAGAGAACGCATTCCCCTTGCCAGTTTTCCTCTGTTCAAGGTCAAGAGACCTGTTATTAGATAAACGGGAGACATGAACCATTTTGCAATGTCTGGATGGAGTCCAACCTTAATAATTGAAAAGTTCGTCTGCTTGCATAGCCTCGAAATCGAGCATTTGTTAAAAGGCCTTAAGTGCGTAGGATCATCGAAGAAATTTATAGGGCTATCATCTTTTTTTGAAACATTTAAGGATGGCAGAAAGAGTGATCTTGTAGAAGGAGTCTCCATATATAGGCGGCCTCCCTTTTTTAGCACCCTGTTTATCTCCATCATAACATCATGTGGATTTATGATGTGTTCCAGGACATGATTGATTATGATAAAATCAAAAAAATTATCATCAAAGGGAAGCTTTTCTTTTGAAATGTCCAATCTTTTAAAATCAAAAAATATGTCCTTATCAGCAGGGTCATATGCATCCACCCCGTAGATTTTAAGTTCTCTTTTCACCTCTAAACGCCTCAATGATCCTTTTTTGCCACAGCCAAGATCAAGAATCAGGTCGCCATCGTTGAGCGTGTTTACAGCCTGCTGTAATTTGTTGGTCCAAGGAAATGATCCCCGTATTGTTTTTGTTAAACCCATTCATTCTCCAAAGTAATTATAATTTGATTTTTAAATATATCAAATTATTGGTATCTAATTCAATGTTTTATATTTTGAAGTGTCCGGTCCTGCAGGAGACGAATTAGAAGCTGTATCTTGCCCTCACGTATAGGTTGTCGTTTCGCTGGAACTGGCCGAACTCGGTATGTCTCTCCTTTCCCAGAAAGACATTCGCCCCGCTACTTAGCTTTAGCGTGTCGGTTACGTTGTAGCTGACGTGTGGCCTTATGTAGGCGTCGCGGTCAGAGGGGCTATAGAATATAAAGAGTCCGGAGATTATTGTCTGGTCTTTAAAGAGCTTTGTGATCCTCGTTGTTATTAGGTGACGAAATTCGTCGCGCTTCATCTCTCCCGCGCCGAGGTTCGCTTCGTAGGCGGAGTACTTAAGCATCTCCTCGATCAAGTACTGCGCGCCGACGCTAAGATCCCCTCCGAGGTCTTTTGAGTAGCCCGCGAGGAATTTAAAAGCGGGGTTCTCGATATTCGGGTTGTCGCCACTTCGGTCCTGTCTTGAATCGTAGTATCCGGCTTCTATGTTGCCGATGCCTCCGAAGGCCGGCCCCCGTAGGCTCAGGCCGTAGACCGTAAGGCGCGGGTAGAAGAACTGCTGGGTCGCCGGGTTGAGTATTCCGCGCGGTTCTTTATAAAAGCCGTTAAAGAAGTAGAGCGCCCCTTCAAAGCTTCCGAAAGTCCGGTAGGCCCTGAGTGCAAGTTCCATATTTTCGATTGTCTCTTTTGGCTCGACAAAGTCTCTGGCGGCGGCGTCCCCTATTGTAGAACCCGTTAGCCCGTCATAGAACGAAAACCTTGAGCCCGTGATGCTGTTGTTTGCCTCCATGACCGGCTGGATTACGATGTCAAAAGAGGCGGCGTCGGTAAAGACGGAGAGCTTTATTGCGTCGCTCGGTAGTTTCAGGTATTCGTCGTCCCGCCCGGAAAAGAACGAGATATAGTCCTTTGGGAAGAGATCGTTAATAAAGAGAAAGTCGCCTGTGCCCCAGGTGAGCGTTTGTCTTCCGAGTTTTACGTCTATAATGTCCGTTGGGGTAAAGGCGAGCGACAAGGTACGCGCTACGAGCCTCAGGTGCTCTTCATAGCCGTCGGCCACGAGGTCGACCTTGATGCTAATTTCCGGGCTCCATTCTTCCATTAGCTTCGGCGAATGAGAGCCCTTTAGCTGAAGCCTGGTCTCAAGGAGATTAAAAGAGTCCTTCTTTGTGGTGTCGTCCTGCGTGCGAACGCCTAAGGCGCCCTCAATAAAGCCGTCGAAGCTGTCCAGGGCGTTAGCCGGTAGAATTGTAAGGACAAAAAAAGTCCAAAAGGCGATGATAGAGAGAGGGCCGGAGCGGGTTTTAAAAATATTCACCTACCTTACCTCTTTGGGCGGCTTTCTCAGATAGCGCTCCTTAAAGATGCTCTCTTTGATGCCGACATTGTATTTGACATCTTGAAACTCTACTACGGTCTTAAGCCCCTTATTGAGATTTTCGGCGCGTGCCTTTATGACTGTCGGTATACCGTCTATCAAGGTAGTATCAAGGACCTCGATGGTACGGTAGTGCTTGCCGGCTTTGTCAAAATATTCTCCACGTACCGGCAGGAAAGTCTCTTTATCTATGCGCGCGATGTAGTAAGCGAATTCTACAGCGTCCGCGTCCTTAGGCGTATTCTTTATGACATATACCGCTTGATTGTTTATGGTTTCTTCGCCGATAAGCTCGTGCGTGTCGTCACTCGTCCTTCTGCCGGAGACGTCCTCGTAGGTAAAGGCGCCGCCCGCGAAGCTTGAGCGCTTATCAGAGCTCGCGATCCTTCTTACAAGGTCTATGGCAGGGAGATATAGCCAGCGGTCGTCGTCGCCTTTGGATTGCTTCCAGACCATGAAGACCATTTTGTTTACATCCGAGGGCTTTTTAAAGTAGACAAAGAACTTTTGAGCGCCGCCTTCCTCTATGTCTTTTCGCAGTAGCGTCATCTCTCTTGTGCGTACCCGTCCGCGCCTGTCCGTGATGGTCATCGTCAGATCCGCCCTGCCGTCATCCCCGGCGTAGTAGTATGCGAGATTCGATTTTTCCATTATCTCGTCGGCCGTAAGGGCAAGGGCGGTTACAGGGCTTAGGAGCGTAAGCATCATGATCATTATAAATTTCTTCATAGTATAGACCTCTGTAAAGTTTAGGCCTTAAGAACATTCTTAAAGACCACCATGATAGATGGGAGTACAATAAGCGTAACCAGCCCGCTAACGGCCATTATCATTGCCATAAAGAAGCCGACGGTCTTATACGGCATAAGCGGGGCGAAAAATAGCGGGGTAAAGCCTATGGCAATTACCACGGCGTTTCTGATTATCGCCCTTACCGGCTCTTCAAAGAGCAAGTCTATCGTCTTACCCCAGTCCCTTGTTTCATTATATATCTGCCTCGTGCGCTGCACAAGGTGAATGGCAAAGTCGACAGACAGGCCAAGTGTTAGAGATGAGAGTATGGCTATCGGCATGTCGTAGTTCTTCCCCGTATAGCCGACCAGGCCGTAGATAAAGGTAATGGTAACGACAAGCGGTACCATGGAGATGAGCCCCCAGAGTATAGAGCGAAAGAGGATCATCATGATTATCGTGACTATTATAAAGCTACCGACAAGCGCGCTTCGCATGCCGGAGACCATCTTGTTCTGCCAGACCACGTTTATATAGGTAAGTCCGGCCCAGTCGGTCTTTAGGCCCCCGGGCGGGGGGTTTTCGGCCACGTAAGCGTTGGCGTTCTCTATCACACCCTTCATGTCGATGTTGTCGCCGCGTTTTAGGTGTACCCATATAGCGGCCTTTTTGTAGTCAGGGTCGACCAGGTGGTACAGGTCTTCAGGGTCTCCGCTCATCTCGTAGAGGAAGAGGAACTGCCCGATGGCCTCGTTGCTTTCGGGTATAATATCAGAACCCGGGTCTCTATCTTTAAGCTCGTAGCCGATCTTCTTTACCACATCCGCGATGGATGTAGTCTTGCCGACCACCTCTATTTTTGTGAGGTGCTCCTGCAGACCCTCTATATATTTCATTACCTCCGGCGTCTTTATAAGTCCTGGCTCTGTACCCTTCAACACCATGTAGGCCATATAGGTTCCGCCGAAATGCTCGTTTAGGACCTTATCGGCAACGCGTATCCTGTGCGATTTATTGAACCAGTATACCGGGTTGTCGTTAACCACCGTAAGGCTTACGCCGTAGGCCGAGGCGCCGAGAATTAGGAGCGTGAGCACAAGTATGATGCGGCTCCTTGTTCTGCTGAGATTGCCGAGCGCGTGCTGTACGGCGGATAACCTGTCCGGCTTTTTTTCGGTCTTTTTTAGTCCGACGAGGTATCTCTCCGGCATGAGCATTGTAAAGGCCGGTATGAGTGTAAGGGTCAGAAACCACGCGGCCATTATGCCGAAGGCGACAAAGAGGCCGAATATCCTGACAGGCGGTATCGGGGTAAGCGCCAGAGAAGCGAATCCGATCGACGAGGTTATGGACGTATAGAGCATCGGGGTCATCAATTTATCGAAGACCTTCAGGAAGGTCTCTTTCTTGCCTCCGCCGTCGCTATATTCGTCGAAGAATTCGCTGAGTATATGTATGCTGTCCACGACAGCTATCGGCATAAGGAAGATCGGTATCATGGAGATCATGATATGTACCGTGTTGCCCGTGCCTATCAAGAGGCCCATGGTCCAGATGATGCTCACCATAGCGACGATCATCGGTGAGATGATGAGCGAGACCTTTCTAAAGAAAAAGAGCATCAAGAGGAATATTATAAGTCCGGCGAGAGGCGCGCTTACGGCCATCTGCTTGAACATCTCTGTGCCGAATGTATCCTCCGCCACTGGAAGCCCTGTTATGTGATAGACCTCGCTCCCCCTGTGGCGTGAGACGATCTCTTCTATCTCCATTGATATGCGGTAGCTCTGGTCTTTCTCTTCTATCGGCACGGCTATCATGAGCGCCTTGCCGTCGCCGGAGACGAGCATATCGTTCAAGATCGGATTCTTTAGCGCCCGGTCGCGAAGCCTCAGCGCCTCGTCTTTGTTGTTAATGTCGGCTCGCATCAGGGGCTCGATATTGAGCACTCCCGCTCTTCCTTCGATGTCGTCCGTAGTGGTGATGCTTATAAGGTCGTAGGCTATTACCCCCTCTATCCGGGCTATCTCCCCGGTTACGGCTTTTATGTTGTTAAGAGTCTGAGGGGTGAATACGCCCTCAGATTCGCTCTCGTCCACCACGCCGACCATTATCGCGTCGTGCAGCGCGAACTCTTCTTTGAACTCCTTGTGGGCTACCCTCGCCGGCTCGTCGGCGTAGAGCATATTCTCCGGGTCGGTGTCGATAGCGATCTTCGGGAACTGTACAAGGAAGAGTACCGTTATAACGGCATAGATAAAGAGGACCGTCTTCGGGCGGCTAAGTGATTTTTCTACGATTCGGTGGAGGATCATTTCATGGGCTCCTTTTTTAGCAGTTCTTTCCGCTTATGATCTCTTCACATTTCTCTTTGCCGAATATCCACTTCAGGATGCTCATCATCGGACACCAGTTCGTAAGGCCCGACTGCAGGAGGTTCAGCCCGACAAAGGCCGTAAAGAGGAGCCAGTACTCAGAGTGTACCCTTGCGAGAGCAAGGCTTAAGAGAACGAAGAATCCGGCTATAAGTCTTAGATATTTTTCTACACGCATTTTAATGCCTCCGTTTCGTTGTTTGTTATTTTGCGGCTTGCAGTTTGTCTATCAGCTTTTGCTTTTCACTCAATTGCTCCATAAGGACTTCACGCATAAGGCGGCAGGCCTCCAGGAGTTTTTCATTGGCTATAGAGTAGAAAATATTCTGGCCCTCTCTGCGTGCGCTGACCATCGTGGCGCTTTTTAAGACCGAAAGGTGCTGGCTCACGTTGCTCTTTGTAAGCCCGGTGGATTCTACCAGTTCGCCGACGCTCTTCTCGTCATCCTTCAGGGCGTAGATGATCTCCATCCTTATTGGGTTTGCCATTGTCTTGCATATATCTGCCTGTAGTTTGAATAGTTCTTTCATTGGCCCTCCTTAAGGTGCTCTACAATCCTGGACCTGTATTTTGTATGACAGGCCACGCAGCCGCCAAGGAGAATACCGTAACCTTCAACTACCTTTTCATAATCCTTTTCTGCAGCGCCATTAGCGACTTTAACGGCTGTGTCATGGACAAAAGCGTCACTCTTCTTGAAATCATCCGCCTGGTCGCCCAGAAAGGTGAGTATCTTTGCCCTCTCTTGCATTGGGGGCTTATCGTGGTCGGCTATTGCCCGGGCTCTTGTTTCGATTGCCTCAAAGTCGCCGTAGTTCAAGCCCCGCACTATTGCTTCCATATCGGCTTCGAGATTGACCATGATCGTTTTGAGGCTTGGCTCACCTTGCGCCCTGGCAGTGCCGGCAAGCAGTAAAAAAATGAGAGCTGTAAAAACCATAAACTTTTTCATGTGATCTCCATCGGAAGTTGTCTCTTGATTACATAATTGCATGATTTCGAAACTATGTCAAGTAAAATCAAGAGGACCCTGCACGGAACATTGTACAGAACTTTGGATTTCTGTCATAATAGGTGCGATTGTAATAAAAGAAAAAGTACTGTACTCTTTTCCTATATATTATAAATAATCTTATGATTATGAGTTTTTGGAGGTATAGATGGTAAAGAAGATTACCATATCGTTCGCCCTTCTTTTCATATTTTTCTTTGCGGGCCTTGCCCTGACAGATGAGACCAAAAAGGCGAAGGCCCCTCCTGCAGCTAAGGGCCAGATGCCTCCGGCTATAGTTGTCCTTGGCGATGTCAGAGAAGGTGTGATCGCCCCGGAGAGCGACTTTATAGGTACGGTCTACTACCGGGAGGTCTCCGAGCTTGCGGCCGAGGTGCGCGGAAAGGTCCTTGAGGTCCATTTTGAAGAGGGGCAGAGGGTAAAGGAGTATACCGCGCTCGTCAAACTCGACAGCGATCTTCTGGAAAAGGAGATAGAAGAGGTCGCGGCCAGCCACGGTCAAGTTTCAGCCGATCTGGAGAGGGCCGAGAGCGACTTTAAGAGAATAGAGAAGCTATATGAAGAGAGGTTCGTCTCAGAGCAGGCTTTTGATGAAAACTATTTTAAGGTCCAGGGGATCCGAAAGCAGGCGGCGTCACTAAAGGCCAGGTTCGAGGGGCTCGAGGTGGAGCTTAAAAAGAAGACCATAAGGGCGCCCTTTGCCGGAGTTGTACTTAAAAGGGACGTTGACAGGGGTGAGTGGATAGAGGTCGGTAAGACGGTGGCTACCATCGCGAGCTTCGGCGCGGTAGATATTGTCGTTCAAGTACCAGAGGCCGTAGTGCGTAGCATTAAAATCGGGCGAAGCGTTTCTGTAACGGCCGGGGGCCGTAAGCTCAAGGGAAAGGTATCCGCTATTGTGCCGAGCGGGGATGTAAGGACGAGGACCTTCCCAGTAAAGGTCAGGGTAAAAAACAGCGCTTCGCTCATTGAGGGCATGGAGGCTAGGGTCAGCCTGCCTACGGGCAAGAAGAAGAAGGCGCTGATAGTGGACCGCGACGCGGTGATAAAAAAATTCGGTAAGCAGGTGATCTTTGTAGTCGAGGAGGGCAAGGCCCGGATGCTTCCGGTCTCGGTCATAGGCTATGCCGGCTCCAAGGCCGGAGTAAGCGCCGAAGGGCTCAAGGCGGCGATGATGGTGGTCACAAAGGGCAACGAACGGCTTAACCACGGCCAGGCGGTAACTGCCGGCAAAAAACCAAATAATAAAAAATAGACGCGAATCAATATGAATATAGTAAGCTTCGCCATCAAAAAGCCCGTCTCTGTAATCGTGGCCGTAATACTCGTTGTCCTCTTCGGCCTGATCGGGCTATTTGCCATGCCCTATCAATTAAGCCCTTCTGTGACCACGCCGGAGATCGAGGTAAGGACCACTTGGCCGGGCGCCACCCCATACGAGATAGAGCGCGAGATAATAGAGGCGCAGGAGAAGGTCTTAAAGGGCATACCGGGGCTGTTGCAGATGGAGAGCTCTTCATTTAACTCTCAGGGCAGCGTTACGCTTCGCTTTAAGATAGGCACCGATGTAGATAACGCGCTCCTTAGGGTCTCAAACAAGATAAACGAAGTCCCCTCATATCCCGAGAACGTAAAAAAACCTATCATTAACGCCACCGGCGCCGCCACAAGCCCCGTGATTTGGATGGTCTTAAAGACCGCCCCGGGCAACGACAAGCCCGCCAGCACCTACAAGACATATTTCGAGAACGATGTCCGCCAGCACATAGAGCGTGTCGAGGGGGTGGCCGATCTCTTTATCGGCGGAGGGGTCCTGGAGGAGATGCAGATCACGGTCAGCCCCGAAAGGCTCGCGGCCTTTGATCTTACAATGAACGACTTCATAGGCGTGCTCGATACGGAAAATGTCAATATAAGTGCCGGGACAATGGGGGTCGGCAGGCACAATTATAGAATTAGGACGGTCGCCGAATTCAAAAATCCCGAGGATATTGAAAGTATAGTCATAAAGAGCACGGGCCAGAGCCGCGTATTCGTACGTGACGTTGCGAGTGTGGCGTTCGGCTACGCAAAGCGCGATGTGGCGATGATGCACAACAGCATCGAGGGCATTGCCATCGGCATAAAGCCCGAGCCCGACACCAATATACTCGCTCTCTCAGACAGGGCCGAGAAGGTCGTAACAGGGTTAAACGCGAATAAGCTCAAGGCCAAGGGCATATATCTCGACTGGGTCTACGACCAGAGGCCCTATATAAACGGCGCCATAAAGCTCGTTAGAAGGAATATCCTTATCGGCGGCGTACTCGCGATAACCGTACTCCTCATATTTTTAAGAAGCATAAGCGCTACGGTGGTAATCGCCACCGCCATACCCATAAGCGTTATCGGGACCTTCATTTTCATGAAGGCGCTAGGGCGAAATCTTAATGTCGTTAGCCTCGCCGGTATTAGCTTCGCCGTCGGAATGCTCGTGGATAACGCCATCGTGGTGCTCGAAAATATCGACAGGCACCGCAAAATGGGAAAAGGCCCTTTTGAGGCCTCTTATGAAGGAGCTACCGAGGTCTGGGGCGCGGTGCTTACCAGCACCGTTACGACCGTCGCGGTATTCCTGCCGATAAT
>CBDVCO010000035.1:0-16400 GCA_965372515.1 uncultured bacterium
CGCTTACCCATTGCCTTCAAAATATAATCTATGTCGAGATGTTCCTCCATGACAAGGCCAGCCCGGCGGATAAACGCGCGCCACTGGTTATCAGCTATATGCTCCCTTGATACCAACCCCAGGTGCCTGTCCGGAAACTTTAGCCCCGCGTCCTTCGGGATAAAGCCGAGAACCTTCACGCCTTTTCTTTTGCCCACGGCCTGCTCTATAATTTCAGCGTGACGAGGGCTGGCGACATTATTAAAGACGACGCCGAGGAATTTTACCTTTTTGTCGAATGATAAAAAGCCTTCGACAAGGGCGGCAACACTCTGCGCCATGCTCGAAGCGTCGACAACAAGTATGACCGGAAGACCGAGCGTCTTGGCGAGATGGGCAGTGCTCCCCGCTCCAGAAACCCTGCCCGCCTCATGTCTTCCGTCAAAGAGGCCCATCACCCCCTCTATCACGCCCACGGCCGCGTCCGCGCCGCTTGCCATAACTCTAGCAAATGTCTTCTTCACTCCGCTAACCCCCATCATCCATGTATCGAGGTTATAGGACGGCACTTTGCAGACAGAGGCGTGAAGGCCGGGGTCGATATAGTCGGGCCCGGCCTTGAAGGGCTGAACCCGAAGACCCCTCTTCAAAAGTGCCTCCATAAGGCCGAGCGTTATGGTCGTTTTACCTGCTCCGCTTTTCACTCCAGAGATTACAAACATCTATTACCTCTCTTGCCATCAACTGCTAACAGAGTTTGGATGGGCCTTTTGAGAAAGTCTTCTTGTAGAGAAGCTTCCACAGACCCCTTTAGGAGACTTTTGGTATTACCTGTCTGACTTTTCATCCCATTATTTTGCGGGATGAAAGGTCAGACAAATATTAAAGTTTTTTGAAGGAGTTTGAGGAAACTTTTTTTCAAAAAAGTTTCCTCAAGAAGCCCTTCCAATTTTTGTTAGTAGATCATTGCGGGGTTCATATTCTGGTTTGGCCCGCCGTTCAGGAGTTTTACCACTCGTATTCCGTCCTCGAAGCAATCGAGAATATTTAGGCATCCGTAATCCTGTTCGATCCTGAAAAAGTGTTGAATGTCCAGCCCCATCGCGTCGCAAAGTATTACCCTGTTTACCCCGCCGTGAAGGACGAGGCAGACGTTTTTGCCATTGTGGTGTTCTATGACCTCAGCGAGGGCCGGGAGGACGCGTTCGCCGAGTTCAGTGAGGTTTTCTCCGCCCTGGAGTTTATCATTTGCGAGGTCCTGGAATGTAAAGTGTGCCTCTTCGGGATATTTTTCTGCGGCCTCTGTGCGCGTCATACCCTCCCACCTGCCGAGGTGGAGTTCCCTGAATGCGGGAAGTTTTATCGGGGTCAGGTTGAGGTCTTTTGAAATTATCTCCGCGCCCTTTATGGTGCGTATAAGGTCGCTTGAATATACGGCGGCTATATCTTCTTTCTTTAGAAGGTCGGCGAGGCGATGCATCTGGGTTAGGCCCTCATCGGTAATATCGACGTCATAGTGGCCGTTGTAGCGAAGTTCCTGATGTCCGACCACCTGACCGTGACGAATTATATATATGCGTGTAATCTTCATCGATTTTATTGTCTTAGTTTATTGAGATGAGTGCGAGGAGCATAAAGAAGAGTCCCGCGACCTCGCTTTGAAAACCGAATATATCGCCCGTCACCCCGCCGAGTTTCTTCTTGAAATAAACCGATATTAGATATATCGCGAGAGCGACCAGCACGAGCATAACGAGCGCACTTAGGCCAACGAATAACAGTGCCAGGGCTATGGTAATTGCGGTGGCTATGGTAAGGGTACGCGCCGTAACTCTGGAAAAGGGTTTACCCAGGCCGCTACCTGTGCGGGCGTAGTCCGAGAGAAAGCTCATGGGCACCATGGACCAGCGCGCCACAACCGGAAAGAGAAATATTACCGACGCCATATCCGCGCGGGCGAGAGCGGCTATGGCTACGTATTCGATTATGAGAAAGACAACGAGGCCGCTAACCCCTATTGGGCCGATATGGCCGTCTCGCATTATTCGAAGACAGTCTTCTTTTGTCTTTCCTCCGGCGAGACCGTCCAGCGTATCGGCAAAGCCGTCGAGATGAAAACCGAAATTTGTGAGCGTAAGCACGGCGAGCACCAGAGCGCTCGCAACAGAGACCGGCAAAACAGTAGAGAAAATCTTTAGCGCAATTACCAAGAGGATCCCCTGCGCGACACCGACGATAGGGAAGTAGGCCATGGCGCGCGAAAGCTCCGGGGCCAACTCAGCGTCGTCTCCTTTTCCTCCAACCCAGTCCAGAGGAAAGATCGTCAGAAATTGAAATGCGAGTATCAACTCTTTCATATCTAACTCTCTTCGCTTACTCCGGCTCCTTCAAAGGTCGCCATCTCGTTATATATCTTCACGCCCGCCTCGACGAGGTTCATGGCAAGGGCCGATCCAGTGCCTTCTCCAAGGCGCATATCGAGATCGAGCAAAGGGGTTACTCCTATCATTTCGAGCATCACGGCATGTCCTTTTTCAACCGAGCGGTGCGCGGCGATCAGATAACCGGCTATATGAGGAGAGAGCCTTGCGGCTACGAGCGCACCTGCCGTTGAGATAAAGCCGTCTATTACAACGGGGATCTGTTTTGAAGCCGCGCCGATGATGAGCCCGGCTATGCCCGCGATCTCCGCGCCGCCGACCTTTGATAGCACGTCTATCGGGTCACTTTTATCGGGAGCGTTTACCTCAAGCGCCTCTTCTATCACCTCTATCTTATGTTTTAAAGAAGCGTCGTCTATGCCCGTGCCCCTTCCGGTCACCTCGCTTACGGGCCTACCTGAAAAAGCGGCGGCTATCGCGCTGGACGGCGTAGTGTTGGCTATACCCATGTCGCCCGTACCGAATATCGCGCCTTCGGCAAAATGGTCGTGGGCAAGGTTGATGCCGGCTTCGATACAGGCAAGAGTCTCAGTACGTGTCATGGCCGGGCCTTTGCGGATATTTTTGGTTCCGTGGACGACCTTTCTGTCCACCAATCCTGAGGAGAGTTCGCCCAGGGTCGAGAAGTCGAAATCAACGCCGATATCGACCGTCACCACCTCCGCGCCTACATGATTGGCGAGTACGTTTATCCCCGCCCCTCCCTTTAGGAAATTTATAACCATCTGCGGGGTGACCTCTTTTGGGAAGGCCGATACTCCCTCGTCCGCCACCCCGTGATCTCCGGCAAAGACAAAGACCTTTTTATAATGTATCGCCGGGCTAAGCTCTCCGGTCATGGAGACCAGACGCGCGGCGAGCTCTTCGAGCCTGCCGAGGCTTCCCCTGGGTTTTGTAAGCGAGTCTAATCTTTCGTGAGCCTTGTCATTTAGTGCCTTGTCAATAGGTTTAATTGCCTTTAGTGTCTCTTCGAATACGGACATAAAAATTGTCTCTCCTCTCTCGATTTATTTTACGTGTCGAGTCAAGCGTATATTGTCCAACTCAGCGAGCCGAGAAGCGGTTAGATGCAAGGCGCATGAGCGAAGGACTAGTGATAACTACTTCGAGCGAAATGCAACACAGCAGATAAGCGTTTATCGGCTCGCCCGAAGGGCTTCTGAGGCCGACAATATACGCTTGACTCGACACTATTTAAGTTTTGTACTCAGTCCCGCGGTAATAAAGTATACCTCGTCTACGGCCTTAGCCAATATCTGGTTTGCGCGCCCGGACAGGTCGGTAAATCTCCTGCCAAGCGGATTTTCAGAGACGATCGAAAGGCCAAGTTCATTTGAAACTATTATCACCGCGCCTACAGTCTCTTTAATAGCGGAAGAGAGCCAGGAGACCTCCTTCAGGATATCGGCGTCGGTAAGCCCCTTTTCCATAAGGTTCGTTAGCCACAGGGTCACGCAGTCAATGAGTATTAGACCCGCTTCCTTATTCTTCGCGATTACCTCGATTATCTCGGTGGGCTCCTCGACGGTCGTCCAAGCGCTGCCCCTGTCCTTCTTGTGTTCCGCGATCCTCTCACGCATCTCATCGTCCAGGGCCTCGGCGGTCGCAATGAAGAGCTTGCCTTTGGAAAAGGAACCCGCAAGCTCAAGGGCATACGCGCTCTTGCCGCTTCTGGCCCCGCCGAGAACCAATATATTCTTCGCGCCTTTTTTCAATATACTCAAAACTCTATGCCTCTGCGGGCCTTATGGCCGCTGTCAAAGGGGTGTTTGATGCTAAGCATCTCTGTTACGTAGTCGGCAATCTTCACAAGATCAACCGGGGCGTTACGCCCGGTCAGGACGACCTCCAGATTGGCGGGCCTCTCTGCAAGGAAACTCATCAGGGCGCCGATATCGAGCCACCCTCCATTTATCGCGCCGATTATCTCGTCAAATACGAGCATATCGACATTTTCATCAAGGGCCTTTTTTACGGCACTCTCAAAGGTCTCCAGCACAGAGGCCCTGACACTATCCTCGTCGGTCTCCTTGCCTGTGAAGAAGGGGTGTCTGACATTCGACCTTATAAGTTCTATCCCATTGATATGTTTACGAAAAATCTCCTTTTCGCCGCTCGCTGCTTTGTCCTCCTTAAAGAACTGGACAAAGAGGACCTTTAGCCCCTGCCCCGCGGCCCTTACGGCGAGCCCTATTGAGGCGGTGGTCTTACCCTTGCCGTCCCCTGTGTAGATATGCACTAAGCCAACGCTACCCATAGAGTGCTCCAAATAGAAAGACCCATCCGAAAATCAGGGATGGGTCTACAGTTATGCGGCCAGCCCCTCTCCCTCGAAGGATGCTGCGCCTTTTTTAACGGACGAGGAGGTCTCCTGGCTCGCGGTTCATCCTACTTACTCAGCCTTCCCGGCTCTCTCACCGGTGATACTTAGGTGAAGGGCCAGTGGCAAAGATCCGAGTTTTCGTCGCCGCTTACAGTTGCGGGGCAGCTCCCGAGTTTAACGGGATTCCCTCTTTCGTTGCTTTCCGTCTCTATTTTGTCAATATTTGGGGGATTTACCCCATAAGGCTGTAAGTTATCAGAATTTCTCTAAATGAGTCAAGGGTTTTCCTTGATTTTAGGGGGCCATTACAGTATCTTATTAATACTTTAAGGGGAAAATAAGGGCAGATAACGCTCCTTTTCAAAACCCTGGACAGTTTTATAACCCGCTAAACAAAGAGAAATCAGGGAAATATATGAAGCTCGGCGGCCTCGCCCTCGGCAAAGCTCCATTAATTTGCGGAGTCTCAGAAAAGTCTTTCGACAGCCGCAATATAAACAGGGCCCTGAAGGCCGGCGCGAATATGCTGGAGTTTCGCCTCGATAGCTTCAGCAAAAAAGATATCACGCTCCTGGCCGGACCCTTAAAGAGACTTAAGAAAAGGGGCGTGCCCCTGCTCCTTACCGTAAGGAGTACAAAAGAAGGGGGCAAAGGCAAACTAACCGACGCCGAGAGACTGGCTCTCTTTATCGAACTTATACCGCTCTTCGACGGAGTGGATATCGAGCTAAGTTCAAAGAAAATAATAAAAGAGGTCATAGCTAAGGCCAGGGAAGCACGTAAGCTTGTGGTCGTCTCTTTTCATAACTTCAAGGCAACACCAAAGAGAGAGAAGTTATTAAGCATTATCAAAGAGGCAAGGGCGGCCGGCGCGGACATTGTTAAGCTCGCAACGCATGTAAAGGGCAAGGCGGAGCTAAGGCGGCTAGCCGGGCTCCTTACGGATAATACGGGCCTGATAGTCATAGCCATGGGCCGGGGGGGCTCGGCGTCAAGGGTATTTTTTCCCATGCTCGGCTCGCTCATAACTTACTCTGGGATTACCGGAGCGAACGCGCCGGGTCAGCTATCTGTCAGCAGGCTAAAGAGTGCATTCAGACTTTACGGTTTTAAATAGAAAATCTACGGAGGTATAGACCATGGCGGTAAGGGTAGCGATCAACGGGTTCGGACGTATCGGCAGGAACGTGCTGAGAACCTCTCTTAATGACGAAAATATTATAATAACGAATATAAACGATATTACGGACCCGCCCACACTGGCCCATCTCTTAAAGTACGACTCGGTCTTCGGACCGCTCGACGCGGAAGTCGATTCCTCTGACGACTGCATCGCTATAAACGGCAAGAGGATAAGGATAACCGCCGAGCGCGAGCCATCGAAACTCCCCTGGGGCGAGGACAATATCGATATCGTGCTCGAATGTACCGGGCTCTTCACTGCCAGGGATAAGGCCAAGGGCCATCTGGATGCCGGGGCAAAGAAGGTCATAATAAGCGCTCCGGCAAAAGAGGAGGATATCACCGTATGCATGGGCGTAAATAACGAAAAGTACGACCCCGCAAAGCACAACATAATCTCTAACGCCTCGTGTACCACCAACTGTCTATCCCCCGTCGCTAAAGTCTTAAACGACAGCTTCGGTATTGTAAGAGGGCTCATGACAACTGTGCACGCCTACACCAACGACCAGAAAATTCTCGACCTTCCGCATAAGGACCTTAGAAGGGCACGCGCGGCGGCGCTCTCCATGATACCCACTTCCACAGGCGCGGCAAAGGCGGTATCACTAGTCTTGCCCGAGCTTAAGGGGAAGCTTGACGGAATGGCAATAAGAGTTCCCGTACCGGCCGTATCTATCGTAGACCTGGTCTGCGAGCTCGAAAAGGATGTAACCGAAGCGGACGTAAACAATGCGATCAAGGCGGCGGCCGAGGGGAAGCTAAAGGGCATACTCCAGTATATGGAAGACCCGTGCGTCTCAATAGACTTTAAGCAGAACCCCCACTCGTCGATCTTCGACGCGGGGCTTACAAAGGTCATCGGGGGCAACATGGTGAAGATCCTATCCTGGTATGACAATGAATGGGGCTTTTCGTGCAGGATGAGGGACCTGGTGAACTATATAGCGGCACAGGGACTTTAGGGGGGCTTTAGACACTTAAGGGAGTTCAAATATTGGATAAAGATATCAAGTTTATAGACGAGCTGGCACTAAACAAGAAACGCGTCCTCATGCGGGCCGACTTCAACGTCCCTCTGGACGAAAGCGGCAAGATCACCGACGACACCAGGATACGGAGTGTTCTGCCTACCATCAATTACGCCCTTGACGAGGGAGCAATCGTTATACTCGCCTCCCACCTGGGCAGGCCCAAGGGGAAGGTCAAAAAAGAGCTTAGCCTCGCTCCCGTGGCAAAGCGTCTGGCGAGGCTCCTTGAAAAGGACGTCCGGCTCGCCCCGGACTGCATAGGCAAAGAGACCGAAAAGCTAGTAAAGGCGATGAAGCCCGGCGACGTACTGCTCCTTGAAAACCTCCGCTTTCACCCGGAGGAGACAAAGAATGACGAGGGCTTCGGCAAGGCGCTCGCAAAACTTGCAGATGTTTATATAAACGACGCATTCGCCACGGCCCACAGAAAGCACGCCTCCAACGTAGCGGTCGCCGAACACGTAAAGGTACACGGCGCGGGGCTGTTGATGAAGAAAGAACTCAGCTACTTCTCCAAGGCCATGAAGGCACCGATGAGACCGCTTGTGGCAATAATCGGCGGCAAAAAGGTCTCCGATAAGATCGGGGTCCTGAAGAGCCTGTGCGAGAATGTGGATAAACTGATAATCGGCGGCGGCATGGCGTTGACCTTCTTTAAGGCGCTCGGCTATGAAATAGGGCGCTCCATAGCAGACGACAGCGCGATGGAAGCGGCACTCGAGGTAATAGATACGGCGAGGGAAAAAAATATCAAATTCTATTTGCCCGTTGACTTTGTAGCCGCCGACAAGTTCGACCCGTCGGCAGAGACCAAGGTCGTAACCTATCAGGAGATACCGTCAGAGTGGATGGCGCTTGACATCGGGCCCGCCACGGTAGCACTATTCAGCGAGGCGATACAGAACGCCAAGACCATTATATGGAACGGCCCCATGGGCGTATTCGAGATGGACGCCTTTAGCAGAGGAACCTTCGCCATGGTAAATAACGTCGCCAATACCTACGCCATGACCATTGTCGGCGGAGGGGATACCGACGTGGCCGTACACCGGGCCGGCGAATACGCCAGGATCAGCTATATATCCACAGGAGGCGGCGCCTTTCTCGAACTGCTTCAAGGTAAAGAGCTGCCGGGCATTGCCGCGCTTCGCGAAAAAAAGAAGAAGAGCGCTAAAAAGGCTTAAAAGCCGGGAGAGCATGAGATGAAGCCACGCAAGCCCTTTATCGCCGGAAACTGGAAACTAAATACCAGGATCCACTCCGGAGAAGAGCTTGTCAAAAAGCTTTGCCCTCTCGTTAAAGATGTCCTTGACGTCGATATTGTAATAGCCCCTCCCTTTACCACCATCTTTCACCTGACGGGTATTGTATCCAACAGCCCCGTTAAACTCTGTGCACAAAACCTCTTCTGGGAAGATAGCGGGGCGTATACCGGCGAGATCTCGCCGAGGATGGTCGTGGACATTGGGTGTGAGTATGTAATACTCGGCCACTCGGAAAGAAGGCTTTACTTCCATGAGACCGACGAAACGGTCAACAAAAGGGTCCTTGCGGCACTCGACACGGGGCTTAGGACGATAGTCTGCGTCGGAGAGAGCCTTGAAGAGAGGGAAGAGGGCAAGGCTATAGAGACGGTCAGTGAACAAACAAAAAGCGCGCTCGCTGGTGTAAGTACCGAGATGATGGACCGGGTTATTATCGCCTACGAGCCTGTCTGGGCCATTGGCACCGGGCGGGTCGCCTCGCCTGAGGACGCTCAGGAGATCCACTCGGCGATCAGGAATCTGTTGGAAGCTAGCTTTAATAATGATGTGGCACAGCAGACCCGCATAATCTACGGCGGAAGCGTCAAGCCGGATAATATAAGCGGCCTGATGGCAAAGCCCGACATAGACGGCGCGCTGGTCGGCGGCGCGAGCCTTGATGCCGAGTCGTTCGCCGGCATAGTAAAGTTTAAAACGGCCTAAAACCAATGGCCTATCGCCGCCTTTTGTTTTCCGTAAGATAAAAAAGCCTTGCATTTCCCCCCTTTTTATCATTTAATAATCTATTCTTTCAGCCCGTTTACGGCTATATGGAGTCTTTATGTTTACAGCTATCGTAGTAATACACATTATAGTAAGCGTCGTTCTGGTCGGCTCTGTGCTTTTGCACACTGGCAAGGGGGCGAGTTTGGGGTCAAGTTTTGGCGGAAGCACGTCAAGCCAGGCGCTCTTCGGAAGCGCGGGCCCGGCGAGCCTCTTTACCAAGGTCACCGCGGTCTGTGCCGCCATATTCATGATCACCTCGCTATATATCACCTATGTATCGGCGCACAAGGACAAGGCCTCCATAATGCAGGATATTCCAACAACCCCGACCATAATAGAGGACCCGGCCTTTAAGACCGAAGAGCCGGCCGAACCTAAAGAGGTTGCGCCTAAAGAGGCTCCCGGGTTAAAGACTACGCCTAAAGAAGCTGCGCCCAAAGAGTCTGCGCCAAAGAAATAGATTTTTTATATGCCGAAGTGGTGGAACTGGTAGACACGCTATCTTGAGGGGGTAGTGGGGCGACCCGTGGGGGTTCGAATCCCCCCTTCGGCACCAAAAAATTATCCATAAAAACAAGGGGTTAGCTAAAAGCTAGCCCCTTTTATTGTGTCCCCCGCCATAATAAAATCTTTAGTCCCGGAAGCACCCAAATATCACTTTTTCAGGCAGCCTCCACCCCAAAATACTCGATCTTCTCCTAATGCCTACAATAGTTTGTAATGCTAGATTCTGCTTTAGTACTTCCTGTAATCTCCAACGTTGGTCCCTTAAACGGGTAGAAAATTTACTCCCACAGTGGTATAACTTGTAGTAATAGACCACTATTATTAATAAATGCGCTTCAGCTTAAGGGTGACTAAATGGAAGATATTTTCAGGTTTTCAGACGAGCTCGGACCGACCAAGATTATTCACATCCATGAACCATCGATAGGGCTCAAGGGTGTGCTCGTTGTGGACAACGTTGCCAAAGGGCCATCAATCGGCGGGCTCAGGATGGCGCCGGACGTGAGTACCGAGGAGTGTGTCCGCCTTGCAAGGGCAATGACGATGAAGAACGCGGCCGCCGGGATTCCCCACGGTGGAGGAAAAAGCGTACTCTACGGCGACCCGAAGATGGAGAAGAAGAAAAAAGAGTCCCTTATTCGTGCCATGGCCTGCGCGCTTAGAGACGTAAGCGAGTACATCTTCGCTCCAGACATGGGGACCGATGAGGAGTGCATGGCCTGGATAAAAGACGAGATCGGCCGTGTCGTTGGCCTGCCGCGTGAGCTAGGCGGGATTCCATTAGACGAACTCGGGGCGACCGGCTGGGGCATAAGCCATGTGGCCGACGTCGCCGTTAAGGAATGCGATTTTGAACTCGCCGGGGCCCGTCTGGTTATTCAGGGTTTTGGCGCGGTGGGAAAACACTCCGCGCGCTTCCTTGGAGAAAAGGGTACTATGCTGGTTGGAGCGTGCGACTCGAGGGGGGGGATCTACAATCCGGAGGGGCTCGACGTCGATGCCCTTATAGAGCTTAAACAGGATGGAAAGAGCGTATCAGAATACCCAGACGGCGAAAGCATCGCTCGCGACGGCGTGATCGACATCGATTGCGATATATGGATACCCGCGGCGCGGCCCGACGTAATCCATAAAGATAACGTTCACAGGCTTAAGACCAGGCTAATAATAAGCGGGGCCAATATTCCCATAACCGCGGAGGCCGAAAAGATACTTCATGAAAAAGGGATACTGAATGTGCCGGATTTTATAGCAAACTCCGGGGGTGTCATCTGCACGGCCATGGAGTATAAGAAGGTCCCCCGCTCGATTGCCTTCAAAGCTATAGCCGAAAAGGTCACCGAGAATACAGAGTTGGTGCTAGATGAAGCGAAGAGCAAGGGTATACTTCCGAGAGAAGCGGCCGTCAGGTTCGCCACCGAGCGTTTAAAGAGGGCCATGAGTTCCAGACGCTGGTCTCTTTTCTAGGTTTTCAGGCTTTCAGGGGGGGGCAGATGTATCGTATCCGTTTTCATGGACGTGGCGGCCAGGGGATGAAGACAGCCAGCCGCATCCTTGGTACGGCCTTCTTCCTCGACGGGTTCGAGGTGCAGGACGCGCCGCTCTACGGCGCGGAGCGGCGAGGCGCGCCCGTCTTTGCCTACGTCCGCGCGGACCGTGAAACCATAAACGAACGCGGCGTTATCAGATTACCCGACCTTGTCGTCGTTGCCGACGACACGCTCGTCCCCGTTCCCGCGGCAGGCGTGCTTCAAGGTGTCTCGGATGATACGGTTCTTCTTATTAACAGCGACGAGGAGCCCGATACCTGGAAAGAGCGTCTAAACCTCAAGTGCCGGGTGGTGGTCCTTCCAGGCCTGAAGATAGAAGACGTAAGCGAGGTGAGGTTTACCGGCGCCGCAAGTGCTGGCGGAGCGGCTGCGCTTACGGGAGCAGTATCGAGAGGCTCGCTTGAGCAAGCCATAGAAGACGAGATCGGCCCCCTCGGGACCGCCCTGGTCAAAGAAAATCTCAAAAGAGCGCTTGCGGCTTACGACCTGATGGCGGGGCTACCGGGCGCTGTCAAAGAGGGGAGCAGTGTAGCGGCCAGCGGCTACAAGTCTCCCGAGTGGATTGACTTTCCGTTTGAGGGCACCGATCTATCGTCACCCGCCATACACGCCACCGCAACGAGCGAGCAAATGAAGACTGGGCTTTGGCGGACCATGCGCCCGGTCATCGACTATGAACTCTGTAACCATTGCTGGTGGCTCTGCAGTACTTTTTGTCCGGAGAGCGCCATAAAGGTAAGCGAAGGCGGCGTCCCCGAAATAGATTATGACCACTGCAAGGGCTGCATGATCTGCATGGCGCAGTGTCCGCCCCATGCCATCTCGGCCGTACCAGAGCATGAGAAGAAAGGGGACGTGAAATGAAGCGGACTCTCCTTACCGGAAATGGCGCGGCCGCATGGGCCGCGCGCCTTGCCGACGTCGATTACGTGCCCGCATTTCCCATCACGCCTCAGACCGAGATAATTGAGACCATCTCAAGATGGACCGACACCGGAGAGATGGACGCATCCATGGTCACCCTGGAGAGTGAGCATTCCATGATAACCGCCGCCGGGGCCGCGGCCGCCACAGGTGTGCGCGTCTTTACTTCCACATCGAGCCAGGGTCTCCTCTACGCTATGGAGATGCTTTACACCGTCGCCGGCTGGAGGGTCCCTTTCGTACTGGTAAACGTATCGCGTGCCTTATCGGCCCCCATCACGCTGGAACCCGACCATAACGACATACTCGCCGCCAGGGACTCCGGATTTCTTCAACTTCACTGTTCAACCTGTCAGGAGGTGCTTGACGGAATACTCCTCGCCTATCGGATGGCCGAGGACGAGCGGGTGCGCCTGCCGGTGATCGTAAACCTCGACGGCTTCTATCTCTCCTTTACGAGGGAGCCTGTTGAGATACCCGATATTGATGCCGTCCGCTCTTTTCTTCCACCTTTCGACCCTGAGAGTTTACGCTTCTCGGCAAGTACGCCCGTTAGCCAGGCGGTGGCGGTCCTCGGCGGGGGGCCCTATTCGTATTTCCGGTACGAGAGCCACCTGGCGGCCCAAAATGCCCTCAAGGTATTTGATGAGAGTGCCAAAGCCTTCGCTGAAATTTTCGGCAGAAGCTACGAGTCGGTGGAGGCGTACCGCACAGAGGACGCGAAATATCTCTTCGTGATGATGGGCTCGTTTGCAACTAAAGCCAAGGATGCGGTCGATAGACTACGCGAGACCGGCCTGCCCATCGGGCTCATCCGACCACGCCTTCTAAGGCCATTTCCGTTAGCCGCTATCCGGAAATTAGCCGCCGGGAAAGAGGCTTTGGCAGTAATCGATCAAAACATATCGATCGGCAAAGGCGGAGTGCTCTTTACCGAAGTTGCCTCAGCGCTCTACGGAGGGCCTAAGCCGTCTCCGGTCATGGTGAGCTTTATCGGAGGGCTCGGGGGACGCGATATAAGCCCCGAGGAGTTCTTCGAGATGGCGCGGGTCACCAGCAAGGCCGCTGAAGAGGGCAAGGCGCCGCCACCGAGGCTCTTATATACGGAGGATGAGCTTAAGGAGGTAAGAAAACTCCAGGCCATCGCGCATATTGAGAGAGGGGAGCTTCGAGAAGAAGATGAATGAGAGCCGTTTCAAGTCCATGAAAGACCTGCCGAGTGCGCATCTGCTCGGCGCGGGCACGGCGATGTGCGCCGGTTGCGGCGGGCTTGAGGCGCTCCACGAGATATACGATATACTCGGCAAAAAGACCGTATTCGTAAATGCCGCGGGCTGCATGACCCTTCTTTCGATATACCCGTTCACGCCCTTTCGGGGCTCCTGGCTCTACACCGCCATGGCAAGCGCCCCGGCGGGGGCGCAGGGTGTGAGGGACGCCCTCGATCTGCTCATTCGTAAAAAGCGACTTAAGCGTGAAGAGGACCTCAAGGTGGTAGTACTAACCGGGGACGGCTCTGCCTATGGTATGGGCCTTTCATCGACCTCCGCGGCTATAGACCGTAATCTCGATTTTCTATACCTCTGTTACGATAACGAGGGGTACGGCAATACAGGCCAGCAGTTCTCGGCCGCCACCCCCCACGGGGCCAGGACATCCACAAGCACGGGGTCGCGCGGTTTCCCCGGCACCAAGAAGGACCTCTTTAATATCTGGGCGGCAAACAGGCCCGCCTACGCAGCGACCGTAGTTGGCGCGGAGCCGCTCGACCTGGCAAGAAAGATAGAGAAGGCGGCAGGGCTTAAGGGCCCGAGGCTGATACTAGCCCTCTCTCCGTGCCCTGTCGGCTGGGACTATGACCCCAAAGATTCGGTTGAGATCGGCAAGCTCGCGGTCAAGACCGGCATATGGCCGCTCAAGGAGTACGTAGACGGCCGGGTGGTACATACCAAAATTCCCAAAAAGCGCCTTCCCGTTGAAGAGTACCTCAAAAGGCAGGGACGTTTCTCCCACCTCTTCGATCCTGTGCGTAACGATGAGCTTATAGAGGAGATACAGAGAGGGGTCGATACCTACTGGGACAAGGTAGTAAAGTGACGGCACTGAAGAGCTATTTTTGTGAGGGAGGAGATGTCCCCCTACTCAAGGAGACGATCTGGGAGCACTTTTCCCGGGTAGCCGGACGCTTCCCTGAAAACGACGCGGTGGTATCAATACCGCAAGGGCGCCGCTTGAACTACTTGGAGTTTGCCGAGGCCGCCTCAGAGCTCGCGCGCGGGCTCCTTGGCTCCGGCTTCAACAAAGGGAACCGCATAGGCATATGGGCGACGAACAATATAGAGTGGCTCCTCTTGCAGATGGCCACGGCCCGTATCGGCGCAATACTCGTAAATATAAATCCGGCCTATAGGCCGAAAGAACTGGAATACGCGCTGGCCCGCTCGGAGATCGAGGGGCTCTTTGTAATGCCCTCCTTCAGGCAGAGTAACTACGTGGAGATGCTCCTCTTGCTCTTGCCCGAGCTAAGCGAGCCGGTATGCGCGGGCGGCGGATTCAAGGGTTTCCCGTCCTTGAGGCGCGTGGTGATATACGATCCTTCATCTCCACTGGAGACGAAGAGGCCCGCTCCAGGCTTTACTCTCTGGCAGGAGATTATTGAGGCCGCCAGCCGGGTCACCTTCGAAAGGCTCGACGAGGTTGGGCAAAGCCTCGATATCAATGAGCCTATAAATATCCAGTATACATCCGGAACGACAGGCTTTCCCAAGGCGGTCGTGCTCACGCACTATAATATACTGAACAATGCCTATTTTTCCGCCCTCGCCATGCGCTTTACAGAGAGCGACCGCCTCTGCGTGCCGGTCCCATTTTACCACTGCTTCGGCATGGTGGTCTCCAACCTCCTTTGCTTCTCGGTTGGGGCCGCTCTGGTAATACCATGCGAACACTTTGATCCGCTCGCCGTGCTCAAGGCTGTCGAGACGGAGAGATGCACGGCTCTTCACGGAGTCCCCACCATGTTCATCGCGGAGCTTGAGTGCGAGGAGTTTAAAGAGATCGACACCTCTACGCTCAGGACGGGCATCATGGCGGGGGCCCCCTGCCCGCCGGCTCTAATGAAACGCGTAATCGAGGAGATGCACTGCGCTGGGATTCTTATCGGATACGGCCAGACCGAGGCCTCTCCCATCACGCATCTTACACATATGGAGGACTCTCTTAAGAGGCGCACCGAGACGGTAGGAAAGAACCTCCCCCACCAGGAGGTCAAGGTGGTCGATCACTCAACGGGTGAGACCGTAGAGCTTGGGAAAGTCGGTGAGGTTTGCTTTCGCGGCTACCATATCATGAAGGGCTACTACGCTGACCAGGAGGCCACGTCCGGCGCCATCGACAATGACGGCTGGCTCCACTCAGGAGACCTGGGGAAGATGGACGCAGACGGCTACCTAGAGATAACCGGAAGGCTTAAGGAAATGATAATCCGCGGGGGAGAAAATATTTATCCCCGGGAGATCGAGGACCTGATCTTCACCCATCCGAAGGTGGCGGAGGTGGCAGTCTTCGGCATTCCTGACGAGTATTTCGGCGAGGAGATAATGGCCTGGATTGAGCTTCACTCAGGTGAAACCTTGAGCGAAGAAGAGATACGAGAGTTTTTACGAGAAAGAATAGCGCATTTCAAGGTCCCAAAATATATCCGCTTTGTAGATGAGTTTCCCATGACGGTTACCGGAAAACTTCAGAAGTTCCGCATGAGGGAGATTGCAGTGGAAAGAATGCGTAATTAACACAGGGGACAGGAGCGGCCTCCACACCCTTAAACCCATTATCAGTTTATCAGATCAGGAGAATCTACCTCTTTTTAGCTTAAATCAACATTCTTGTTAGTATATGCAAAATCAAGATTAGTAGGTGTAGCCCGCACTGCATCTTCCTTCCTGAAGTCAGCATTAGGCTCGGACCGTAAAATATTATATATTACTATCGGTAACAGTATCCCTAAAGTGTCCCTGGCAAAAAATCTGACATAAAAAACTAAATAATACAACGGGTTACAGCTATATAAAGGGGGTTCGAATCCCCCCTTCGGCACCACAACACTCGTGTGGTTTCATGCCGCGCGACTTTCACATTGGACCTGCTAAATTAGTGTACGCGGCGCAGGCCATCGTAAGTACCAACCAAAAACAATATCCTTACAAAAAAAGGGTTAGCTCTAAGCTAACCCCTTTTTATATCCCAATATATCCATGAAATCAGGTCAACGATATCCTCGTACCGAGCTAAGTCATGAGTTTCAAGAAGCGTCGTTCATATTGCCGTTATAAAATATGGAATATTATTTATCGTTGGATTCCGTAGGTTCCTTAGATCCCGAGGGTTCGAATGGCGTAGGTTCCGCAGGTTTCATAGGTTCGAGTCCCATGGGT
>CBDVCO010000036.1:0-16124 GCA_965372515.1 uncultured bacterium
CTCTCCCCGGGCAACCGGCAGCGCGGTATTGAAGGTAACCGGCGCGGCAAAGGCCCTGGTGGGCAACAGAGTTACGGCCACTGCGAAGAGAAGTAGTAGAGATAAACGCGTAGAGACAGAGACCGGCAGAGTTATGAGAGACCCTCTAGTCATTATTGCCCGGTTTCCCTGACCTCGATAGATTTTGGCGTAAAGCCCGCGTCTCTTACCGCCTCTTCTATCTCTTCCGTGCGCACATAATCCTCGTCAATGAACCTTATCTCGATCTTGCCGCCTTTCAGGTCGATCTCCATCAATTCTACCCCTTCCATCTTCATTATCTTCTTTTCCAGGCCGTATGCGCAGAAGGGACACGATAGTCCGTCTACTCTCACAGTGACATCGGCCACTTCTGCAAGGGCAGTTAACGGATAGAGAAAGAGGCTGAACGCCAATAAATTAATTATAATAAGACATTTCATCGTATACCCCTGCAAATGGAGTTCTATCCTTTCCTCTCAATAGACTCACGAGTTGACTTTAGCTTTTCCGATTTTTTTACAGACAATCTCGACCAGCGCGGGATCAAACTGAGTCCCTGCGGCCTTTCTCAACTCCATGCATGCCGTGGCCCGGTCAACGGCCTTTTTGTACGGCCTCTCTGTCGTAAGGGCGTCGTATGCGTCGGCTATGGCTATTATCCTCGCCTGAAGCGGGATCTCTTCGTGCTTTAGCCCGTCGGGGTAGCCCGTGCCGTCAAGACGCTCGTGGTGATGGCGCACGCCCGCAATACAGGCCTCCATTCCCTCTACGTGGCCGAGAATCCTCGCCCCGATCTCCGGGTGTTTCCTCATCTCTTGCTCTTCACGGGCGCTTAATCTGCCCTTCTTTCTCAATATGGCGTCTTCTATGCCGATCTTGCCTATATCGTGGAGCGTTGCGGCTAGCTTTAGGCTCTCAAGCTCTTCTTCGGCCATATCCAGGGCCGTAGCGATAATAACCGAGTAGTCCCTGACCCTGCCGGTGTGTCCGCCTGTGTACGGGTCGCGGCTGTTTATGGCCTCGGCAAGCGCCTCTGCGGTATTGAAGAAACTCTCCTTCAACCTCCTGTAAAGGTTGGCGTTCTCCATTGCCACCGCGGCCTGGCTACCGAGTGAGCAGAATATCTCCAACTCCATCAAAGAAAAGTCTTTTTTGGAGTCCGCCACACCGATCAGGCCGTAGGCCTCGCCCTTTATCTCAAGCGGCGCGAATACCATGGAGGATAAGACGGGGGCCACGTCTATCAACTCTTTATAATCATCTTCCAGGACAATATCAACAAGGCTTATAACCGTTCCCTTATGCACGATACAGTGGTCAAAGCTCTTTACGTTCTTAATTCTTTCTACAGGCATCTCTTCTGCGCCAAAGCCCTTTGAGCTGTGCTTCTTGAGCGATCCGTCTTCCTTATCGAGGAGCAGTATAAGGACCTTCTCGCTTCGCATGAGAGCGCTGGTCCTCTCCATCACCATCTCAACGACCTCGCCTATGTCGAGCGTGGAGTTTATGGCTTTAGAAAGATCGTGAAGGCTTCTAAGCGAATCTATGACCTCTTCGGTATCCATATGGGTCTACCTAATATATACCCGCCTCTCTCTGTAACGCTCTGATGTATTTGATTATTTCGTCAACCTCCACCCTGTCGATACCCTCTATGGGAGCCATGTTCCCGAAGCTCCAGTGATGCGCCCTTACCCCCCTGGTGACCGCCATATGAAAGGAGGCGTCGCCGTGGTGGTTAGGCTCATAGATCTTATGAACGAGCGGCGGGCCAATGGCTGAGCCCACACCCTTAGAGCCGTGGCATAAGGCGCAATTCCTGTTATATAGCTCTTCGCCCTCTTTGCTCTTAAGCGGGCCTTCGGCTATCGCGGGTGTGGATAAGTAAAACAAAATCATAATAATAAAGAGAAAAAATCTTTTCATCTTTAACAGTCCTCCCTTTTTTAGAGCCTGACAATTGGCGGCTTAAACCCTTTAAGCCTGAGAGCGTTTGAAACGACACTTACGGAACTCATCCCCATTGCCGCGGCCGCGAAGATCGGGCTTAAAAGTATGCCGAACGACGGGTACAAGACCCCGGCGGCGAGCGGGATGAGTATTGTATTATAGAAAAACGCAAAAAAGAGATTCTGCTTGATGTTCCTGATGGTCGCTCTACTTAGTGAGATTGCCGTCACGATTGCCGTAAGCTCCCCGCCAATGAGCGTAATGTCGGAGGCCTCCATGGCCACGTCGGCCCCCGTGCCAATGGCTATGCCCACGTCGGCCTGGGTTAAGGCCGGCGCGTCGTTAATACCGTCGCCGACCATCGCCACCACCAAACCCCGCTCCTGTTCTTTTTTTACCTCTTTGGCCTTATCTTCGGGCAAAACCTCGGCGAGCACCTTTTCTATACCGACCGCTTTGGCTATGGCCGTAGCGGTACGCAAATTATCGCCCGTTAGCATCATCACCTCAAGGCCCATCTCCTTAAGCGCGCTTACGGCCTCTTTTGAATTTTCCTTTAGCGTATCGGCCACGGCCACAACACCGGCGGCATGACCATCCACCGCTAAATAGACCGGGGTCTTGCCTTCATCCGCCAGCCGCTCTGCTACTGATTCTAGCTCGCCAAGCACGACAGAATTGCCCTTCATGAGCTTGAGGTTCCCGAGCATTACGTCGAAACCATCGACCCCGCCCCTGATGCCCATGCCCGGCTCCGCGCTAAAATCTGTAACCTCCTTTAGCTCAATACCCCTCTCTTTTGCCCCCTCTACTATTGCCTCGCCTAGCGGGTGCTCAGAAGCACGCTCTGCGCTCGCGGCATACATAAGAAGCTCATCTTCTGTAACAGGCCCACCCGCCAAGACCCTGAGATCCGTCAGGGAGGGCGCCCCTTTTGTAAGCGTGCCGGTCTTATCGAGTATTATGGCCGTAAGCTTATGGGCCGTTTCAAGGGCGTCGCCGCCTCGAATAAGTATGCCGTGCTCCGCGCCCTTTCCAGTACCGACCATGATAGACGTAGGTGTAGCTAGCCCAAGGGCGCACGGGCAGGCGATTATCAAGACAGAGACGAAATTCAATAACGCGAATGTAAACGCGGGCACCGGGCCGAGAGTGAGCCACACAATAAAGGTGATAATAGCTATACCGATGACCGTTGGAACAAACCAGCTCGCTACTTTATCGGCCAGCCTCGCTATCGGGGGCTTTAAGCCCTGGGCCTCCTCGACCATCTCTATAATTCGCGCCAGCGCCGTCTCTTTACCGACCCTCGTTGCCCTGAACCTGAATGAGCCGGTCTTGTTGATCGTCGCCCCTATTACCTCGTCCCCCTCTTTTTTCTCCACGGGAATGGACTCGCCGCTTATCATCGACTCGTCAATAGAGGAGTAACCCTCTATTACCACACCATCGGTCGGGATCTTCTCTCCCGGCCTGACAATTATCGTATCCCCCTTGACCACCTCTGAAAGCGGAACGTCTTGTTCTGTGCCATCTCTGACGACACGCGCGGATTTTGCCTCAAGGCCCATCAATTTCTTTACAGCCTCACCGGTGCGCGCCTTTGCCCTGGCCTCAAGGAATCTCCCAAGAAGTATCAGCACTATGATCATGGCCGAGGTGTCGAAGTAGACCTCTGGGGTAAAGCCCTTTAGCTCGAAAAAGGACGGAAAGAAGATAACGGCCACACTAAAGAGATAGGCCGATGAGGTGCCGACAGCAATGAGTGTATTCATATCGGTCGTCAGATGGCGCGCGGCACTTATCGCGCCCTTATAGAACCTCAAGCCGCACCAGAACTGAACAGGGGTAGCGAGTAAGAACTGCACTATGAAGATATTTTCTTTGGAAAGGCTGATAATCTCAGTTAGGCCGAAGAGAGAACGGTGCATGAGAACAAAGATAGGAATGGTGAGTAGAAGTGCCGCGAAGAACCTCGTCTTCAGGGCCGAAAGCGCTACCTTCCTCGCGCGCTCCTCGCGCGCCATCAGGTCTTCGCCGTCCTCTGTCCTTTCCCCCTCAGCGCTAATCGCCTCGTAGCCCGCACCCCTGACGGCCCGGGTGAGTTCATCGATCGTAACGAGGCCCGGCAGGTAATCGACCTTTGCCTTTTCAGTCGCGAGATTTACCGAAGCGCCTATGACTCCGGCGAGCCCTGTGAGCGCGCCTTCAATCTTTGCTACACACGAAGCGCAACTCATACCGCTAATAATAAGCGTCACGCTTTGTGCGTCCGTAGAATAACCGAGCCCTTCTATAACGCCGATTATCTCCCCGGCTCCAACCTTTTTGCTATCATAGGACGCACTTAGTTTTTCGGTCGCGAAATTTACACTCGCCTCACGAACGCCCGCAACTCCCTTAACACCGTTTTCTATCTTCGCGGCGCAAGAGGCGCAACTCATTCCTCTTATCGGCAGGGTAATTTGTGTTAAGTCGGCTCCAGGTAGATCGGGCTTTTCGAGTTGCTCGTCTGCGATGTACGCGCCTGGGTCGGCATCGAACTTTATCTTGCAGTTGGGATTGCAGAAATAGTAGGTGGTTTTATTGTATTCTGTGGTCGCCGCGGCATTTGATTCATCTACATCCATGCCGCATACCGGGTCTTTCGTCAAGAAAAGTACCTCGCGCTTTATGGTGAGCTTTTAATAAGCTGAAGCTGTAGGGAGTGGTAGGGCGCTTTGGCCTTATCTATATTATATGGCACTAATTTGGGGGTGTCAATCAACGGAAGGTAGCGGAAAGACTCAGGCGCTCGAGCGTTGCATCTGGTACTGCTGGGCAATGGTAAGTATGTTGTTGACGAGCCAGTAGAGAACCAGCCCGGCCGGGAACTTCAAAAAGAGGAAGGTGAAGACTATCGGCATCATCATCATCATCTTCGCCTGCATGGGGTCCATTGCCGACGGGCTCATCTTCTGCTGAAGGAACATGGAGCCGCCCATCAGGATCGGCGAGATATAATACGGGTCCATTGCCGAAAGATCGGTGATCCAGAAGAAAAAGGGCGCGTGCCTGAGATCAATAGCGACGCTTAGGACCTCGTAGAGAGCGATGAAGACCGGTATCTGCAGGATCATGGGCAAACACCCCCCGACAGGGTTGACCTTGTGCCTCTTGTAAAGGTCCATTATCTCCTTGTTCTGCCGTTGTTTGTCGTCCTTGAATTTTTCCTTCAAGGCTTTCATCTGCGGCTGGAGCTTTTGCATATCCTTCATCGAACTCATGCTCTTCTTCGTAAGGGGGTAGAAGACGATCTTTATGAGCACCGTGAGGATGATTATCGCGATACCGTAGTTTTTTACGAACCCTTGAAAAAAGTTCAATGCTGAGAGTACCGGCTTTGCCATAAATGAGAAAAAACCGAACTCGATCGCCTCTTCTATCTCGCCGGGAAGCTCTTTTAATATCTTATACTCTTTGGGCCCTATGTAAGAATCGAAAGCGAAGCTCGTTTTCTCGCCGGGTTTAAGATCGATCGGAAAGGCCATCTCGGTCCTGGCGCTCTCTTCGGTTACGAAATCCTGCTTCCAGCTGACCTCGCTCTCGGCGCCTGGCATCATGGCGAGGAGAAAGAACTTATCCTCCAGCCCGAGCCAACTTACCCCTGCGCGGCCAATTTGCGCGGCCTCGTCGTTCTTCAACCTGGACGCCTTTTGATCGACATAGCTTACCGGGCCGGAATGGAAGCGCGCGAACTCTTCGTAGTACGTAGCGGTCAAAACATTCGTCGCCCCGCCCTTTAGCTCCCCCCCGCTCTTGTTTGTCACATCCAGGGCTGAGCCTATAACATAGGTCGAGCCGTTAAATGTAAGCCTCTTCTCTATTGTAACTCCCTCGGGTGAGGTAAAGCTTAACCCCAGCGTTCGGCTTTCGCCAGGCGTAAGCTCTATCTTTTTTTGATCGCCAAACGTAAAGGGCACGCTATCGGGGAGCCCCTCGACCCACAGGCGGGTCTGAAGCGGGTACTCTCCGGCCACCCTGGAACTCATATTCACCAACGGAGAGCCGTCTTCCTGGCTCTCGTGATAGTTTTTAAGCTTAAAACTCTTGATACTACCCCCCATATTCGAGATAATGGCTTGATATAGAGGGGTTTCGATTACAACGACTTTGTCGTCTGTGCTGAGCTTCTCGGCCTCTTCTCTGGAGGCCCTGGCAACAAGCGCGGCCTTCCTCTTGGCCTTACCTTTACCAAGCCCCACCATATCTTTGAATTTGTCCATGACCGCTTCTGTGGCTGATAAGGGCGGGGCGGGGGTAACCTCTGCGGGCACTTCGAACCCACCTCTTTCCTTTTCACCGGCCTCAATAGACGGTGCCGGGGCAGGGGGGGTTATCCGCTTCATGTAGTAAGGGTAGAGCAGCAGAAAGGCCGCCGCTACCGCAATCGATATGATTACCTTCTTCTCCATAAACTTAAAAAACCTCTTTGCCGGATAACGGACGCGCGCTCGCCTTGTCCCGGACCCTTATGGGAACCGGCACGGGGTCGTAGCCGCCATCATTAAGCGGGTGGCACCTGCCAAGCCTGCGAATAGTCAAATATAGGGCCTTAACAGGTCCGTTTGTAGAGAACGCGCCAAGAGCGTATTCGGAACAGCTTGGATAAAATCTGCATGATGGAGGGAGAAAGGGTGAAATCAATACCCTATATAGGCTTATAAGAAATTTTGCAAAAGCAGTAATCATTACAATTGATCCCTTGGTCTTTAGTTGTTTTTTTCCGCTACACGCTTCTTGGTTGGGATATAGCTCTTTTTATCCGCCAGGAGCTCGCCGAGTTCATTTTGCACTACACCCGGGGCCGACGCGCTAAGCGCTTGTACGCCCCTTTTAACGGTTATATGTATATCGGCCGGTACTGGCATGGCGGCCCGGTTGATCCTGAAAAATTCGCGAAGTAACCTTTTGAGCCTGTTTCTCTCAACCGCAGCTCCGGCGCGAGCGCTTATAGAGAGCCCGAGCCTTGAAAACCCAAGCCGGTTGGGCATAGTATAAACAATGAAATGCCCTGTAAGCGTCCTTCGCCCCAGCCTGTGGAGCGAAGCAAACTCTTTGGCACGTAAAAGTCTGCTTTTCCTGGGAAAGCCGAGGGGCCTCATGGACTTTACTTATTTGAGCTTATGGCTACGCTAAGGCGCTTTCTGCCCTTGGCCCTTCTTCTGCTGATAACGGCCCGGCCGCCCTTGGTGCTCATTCGTTCGAGAAAGCCGTGGGTCCTCTTTCTCTTTACATTGCTTGGTTGATATGTTCTCTTCATTGCGAATAACCGTCCTTATGGCGCTAATTTTTAACTCACCCTATAACACTACAGTATAATCAAACATTTAAACCATACGGAGCGCCTTTTTGTCAAGGTGATTCTTTTTAGAGATGGGAGGGGCGACGATGGGGCCAGGGGGGAAAGAAGAAAAAGGCCCGGTTCTCTATATATGGGGGCCTCCTGGTCTTTATTTGTTCGTTGGCGGTTGTTTTGTGGCCGTTTTCACCCATCTATTTAGCCTCTTGTGACCATAAGGCAATACGGGGGCATAACAGTCTCTCTATAGCCGCATCGGCATAATGACGTATGTAAAGGCCTCGGTCTCCGGAATCTTTAAAACACCCGGGTTTAATTGCTCTTTTAATCCGAACCTTACTTTCTCCTCATCGAGTATTTCAAGTACGTCCATAAAATATCTTGCGTTAAAGGCGATCTCAATCCCCTCGCCGTCATAGTCGATATCGATCTCTTCGGTGGCGTCTCCGTTTTCCGGCGTCGAAGAGCTTAAATTCAACCTGCCTTTGCTAATGGTGAACCTTACTCCCTTTATCTTCTCGGCACTCAGAATAGAAACCCTCTTTAAAGATGCGAGAAGGTCTTCCCTGTTAACTATGATCTCCTTATCCGTGTCCTTAGGTATTACCTGATTATAATCCGGAAATTCACCTTCTATGAGACGGATATTCATGGTTGCAGAGCCCTTTTTTACCGTAATGTTCTTGTTCGTAAAGCCCAACATTATCTCGTCGTCTTTATCTTCCAAAAGTTTTCTTATCTCGGTTATTCCTTTTCTTGGCAGTATTACCCCTTTGTCAAAGCCCGCGATCTCTTCAGCTTCTCCCTCTATCAGGGCGAGCCTGTGTCCGTCCGTTGCTACCATCTTTATTTTTGAGTCCATCCTTTCAAATAATACGCCGTTTATATTATACCTGACCTCATCGGTGCTTGTCGCAAAAAGCGTTTTATCTATCATGTTCTTGAGATTGTCAGGCTCTATTGTTGTGAGCTTATCCTCTTCGCATGACGGAAATGCCGGAAACTCTTTGGCGTCGAGCCCCGGTATCTTAAACTTTGCCCTTCCCCCTTTTACCGTCACCTTGTCGGCTTCACCGAGGGTTATTGTAATTGTGTCGTCTGGAAGCTCCTTTATGATCTCGAAAAATTTTCTCGCGTTTACCGTAATAGAGCCTTCTTTTTCTACATTGGCCCCACAAGAATCTTTTATGAATATTTCAAGGTCGGTGGAAACAACATAGACCTTATCCTTTTTTGCATCGATAAGAATATTTGAAAGAATGGGCATGCTGTTTCTCTTTTCTACGATGCCCTGTATCCTTTGAAGGATCTTCAAAAAATCTTTTTTATTGATTTTAAATTTCATAACCTGATCCCGCCCTCTCTCTAGTTTCTTTTATATAAAATAAATAAATACAGTAATAGCCGTAGTATGCACGGTTGATATCTTAATAAGAGATCAAAGCCTCTGATATATAGAAGTTTTTAAAATTATAAAACCTTAATCAACCCGGGATGGATATCAACAGTCATCAACTGTAAAAAAATCGAATAAAAATTTGTAGAAAATATCCTCAACCTATAAAGAACCAATCAACAACTAACCAAGCCCGAGGTCCTTCTTAATAGTTTTAATGGAGCGCTTAAGTTCGGGTTTATTTAAAAGTTCTTTTTCTATTTTTTGAACGGCATAGATAGCCGTGGAGTGGTCTTTTTTACACGCGGCCCCGATCTCGGGGAAACTCAGTTTTCCCGAGACCCTCGCAAGATACATAAAGACCTGTCTTGGAAGCGCCACGGCCTTATTTCTCCTCTTGCTTTTAAGGTCGGTTATCTTGATGTTATAAAAGAGAGAGACCGCTTTTAAGAGTTCGTCCGCCCCGGGGACTTTCTCTATCTTGTCTTTCATAATGCGCTTAAGCGCGTCTTTTGCCATGGGTACGGTAATCTCCTTGCCGGTAAGGCTGGAGACCGCGATTACCCTGGTGAGATAACCCTCAAGCTCGCGTATGTTCGACCTGTTGACCGAGGCAAGAAGCTCGGCTACATCAATTGGAAGCTCGATTCCTTCGGCCAGAGACTTGCTCTTGAGGATCGCTATCTTGGTCTCCATGTCCGGGGGTTGGATGTCGGCGATAAGGCCCCACTCGAATCTGCTCCTTAGCCTCTCTTCGAGGCCGTCTATGTCTTTCGGGAATCGATCCGACGTTACGACGATCTGTTTGTGGTCTTCATGGAGCGCGTTAAAGGTATGGAAGAACTCTTCCTGGGTCCGCTCCTTTCCCGCCCAAAATTGTATGTCGTCTATAAGAAGCAGGTCCACATTTCTAAATTTTTTTCTGAAGTCGTTCATCTTCTGGCGGCTTACAAAGTTTATGAACTCGTTCATAAACTTTTCAGAGGTATAGTAGGCTATCTTCATTGAAGTGTTAAGCTCCATCACCCGCTGACCTATTGCCTGGAGAAGATGGGTCTTTCCCAGCCCCACATCACCGTAGATAAAGAGAGGGTTATATTTGCTCGCGAGGTTGTTTGAAACGGCAAGGCTTGCGGCGTGAGCGAATTCGTTGGCTTTACCGACGACGAATTTGTCAAAGACGTACTTGGAATTAAGCCCGATTCTCGAAGGCGAAGGCCTCTTGCTCTTTTGAGCGGGTTTTTCGGCGCGGGGCGCGGGAGCATTCTTCTTTTTGCTCTCGTTCTCGGCTACCTTCCAGATAAGATCTATATCTACCCCCACATCCTTTTTAAGGACTTCGAGTATTAGCGGCTGGTAGTGTTCTTTGATCCATTCTAAAAAGAAACGGTTGGGTACTTCAAGGGTAAGCGCGGCTTCACCTGCATCCATTAGCTTTACAGGGCCAAACCAGGTGGCGAAGTGCTGCGGGCTGATGAGTTTTTTTATGGAAACAGTACAATTTTTCCAGAGATCGGTGTTATTCATCGCTATTCATCACGGGTCACTTTAAGGAGTTACTCACAGAGTTATGCACAGGTGTTGATAGTTTCCAGGTGCTGAGAAGGGGGTTACTTTACCAGAGTTAAATCTGGTTTTCAAGAGAATTAATCGGTATTTTTAAATTATTATTTTATGGGAGGAAAAAGGGGTTGCGAAGAAAACCCTGGCTGATAAAACCTAATAAAATTAAGGGTATAGTCCACGCACAGCGCTTGCGGCGGCTACCCTTTGTACACCAATCGAGAGGGCGGCGGTCCTCATGGAGCAATTTTTTTTCTGGCTTTGGTCAAGCACCTCTTTAAAGGCCTTGCCCATGATTTTTATTAGCTCTTTACATATTTTCCCCTCGTCCCAGAAGAACCACTGCAGGTCCTGGATCCATTCAAAATAGCTTACGACCACGCCGCCGGCATTGGCGAGGATATCCGGTATGATGAATACATTTTTGTCCGCGAGAATCAGATCGGCCTCGGGCGTGGTCGGGTCGTTCGCGCCTTCGGCTACGATCCGGGCTTTTATGGTGTGGGCGTTTTCGGAGTTTAGCTGTCCCTCCACAGAGGCCGGCACAAGTATGTCCACCTCCTGGCCGATAAGCTCTTCGAGAGTCATTTCCTCGGCCCCTTTAAACCCCTTTAACGAACCGCTCTCTTCTTTGTGGGCGGTTACCTTTTTTAGGTCGAGCCCCTTGGAATTAAATATCGCGCCCTTCGAATCCGCAAGCCCGGCTATGACAAAGCCCCTGCCCGCGAGCAGCCTTGCTACCCCGGAGCCGACATTTCCATATCCGAGGATCGATACACTTAGCCCCTCTCCGGCGATATCCAGGTGCTTAAGCGTCTCTCCAAGGGTAACGATAAGCCCTTCGGCAGTGGCCCACTCCCGTCCCTTCGACCCCCCTATCGAGATCGGCTTTCCCGTAACCACTCCGGGCACGGAAAAGCCCTTTATCATAGAGTAGGTATCCATCATCCAGGCCATTGTCTGCGCGTTGGTATACATATCCGGAGCCGGGATGTCCCTGTCCGGGCCTATGAAGGGCGCAAGCTCGTGGGTGAACCTCCGGGTCAGCTGCTTTATCTCTTTGAGGCTCATCGATGTAGTATCACAGGCCACGCCGCCTTTGGCGCCTCCGAACGGGAGGTTTACGACGCCGCATTTAAAGGTCATAAGGGCGGCAAGCGAGGTGGTCTGGTCTAGGTTTACTTCCGGGTGATAACGTATCCCGCCCTTTGTCGGCCCCCTGGCGGTATTATACTGAACCCTGTATCCCGTGAAACTTTTTATCTCACCGCTCTCCATTTCAACCGGTACGGTAACGATCAAAGAGCGCATGGGCTTGTAGAGCCTCTTGCATACGATGTCTGGAATATCCACTAATTCCAGGACCGTATCGAGCCTCTTTATGACATTTTGAAAGTTTGTAGATTTGGAGTCCAGGGCCGTTCTCCTTTCTTAACGGGCGGGCGGGGTGAGGTTAATTTTTCATAACAACAAGACAGTCGAACATCATATCGTGCAGGGTCTGTTTCCTTTTGGTAAAGCCAGCCATGATAAAGCCGACTCCGAGCGTAATGGAGCTTACGATCTTACCGAAATGCCTACCCGACGCCCTGTAAAAGCTTATCCTCTTTCCATGCGCGTCAATAACTACTATTCCAAGCGCTTTTTTCCCTATGGTGGCTTGAGCCTCAGAGCTTTCCATGAGAGCAAAATAGAGCCAGCCGATGATTATGCCGAGGATATTGCTTGCGGCCTCTAGCCCCTGATCGGCTCCAGTCACCAGAATAAAGAGAAGCCCCAGGACAGTGCCTACTATAAAGAGCAGAAAGCTGTCTATCAAAGCGGCCGCGGCCCTCTTCCAGAAACCCGCATAGAGTACGCCCGCGTGCGCGACAGCCTCGCTAGAGCCCATCTCGCTTGCCACCTGCTCGTTAAAGAGCTTTAAGCCGCAGGAGCGGCAAACTTCCAGGCTCTCTTCGTTCTCCATACCGCAGTTATTACAAAACATAGTCATCCAATTGGTTAATACCTTTTGTTATTGGCCCGGCCCCCCCCCGGAAGGTACCAGAAAAGAGCGATGTATAAAAAGATCAAAGGCCGATATGTTTGGAGCGCGCGAACTCCGAGACAAGAAGGGTTACGGCAGAGCATATCGCGGTGTTCTTTACAAATGCCCTCAATAGTATCTGCTTCATGTCTTCGATAACGATATTTACCTTCTCCGGCTTGGGCCCCGCGTTGCCTTTGCCCTTTCCCTTTTCTTTGCTATTCTGTTCTTTCCAGTCTTTCACGGCGCGCTTGTGATTGGCCTCTGACTCTTCTCCGGCTTTTCTAATAAGGTCTTTCTTCAGTTGAAATAGGTTTACCCCCTGGGTGGCCATTGCCACGGCGACGGCTATGAGGATGCCCTGGGTCGTCCAGGTAAATACACTGGTGCCGAAGTAGCCCATAAAGGCGTGCATAAAAATACCCCAGATCATTCTCTATTTCCCTCCGAACGTTTTATTTTCTTACCCGCCCCTCTTGAGCCCTTTTTGGTACTACAGGCCGTCGAGGACGCGCTCGTAAGTTTCGCGCACCTTAGTGCTTTGCGCTATATATTCGTCTAAAAAAATCTCCGAGGGCTCTGCCCCCGTAGCATCTTTGCCCCCGTAGCCGAGCCTTCTCGCAAGAGTAGAAAGCTCTTTTGAGCCTTGCTGTATATCGCCCTTTGCCCGGTCGTGGACCACCCTTAGCTTCACGGTTATCCCTGAAAAGAAGGAGTAGGCCTTTTTAAGCCCCTGGTGGTCCCCAGCCGATAAAAGCCCTTCCCAGAGTAGCGCGTCCAGGGCCTTTAGGGTCGATTGCGTTTGGAGCGTTACCTTGTTTGCCCCGAATCTCATCTGGAGCGCCTGGACGAGGAACTCGATATCCACAACCCCGCCCCTGCCGGTCTTGATATTATATCTGCCCGGTCCCTCTTTTGCAATCTCGTTTTCCATGCGCTGCCGTATGCGCCTGATTTCCGAGAGCTCTTCGTTTGTAAGGCCCCTTTTATATATTGTCTCGTTTAGCGAATCGACCAGCTCCCCTGCAAAGACCCGGTCGCCGGCCACGGCCCTGGCCTTTATCATGGCCTGGGCTTCCCATATCTCGGCACGCTCTTTTTGGTACTTTATAAGTGAAGTGCCGGTCAGGACAAGCGGCCCTGCGCTGCCCGAGGGCCTAAGGCGCATATCAACGGGAAAGACAATACCCTCTCTGGTCCTAAGCGTTAAGATGCTTATGATCTTTTGAGCGAGCTTTACGAAATATTCGTGGATGGAGATCTCTTTCTCTCCGGCGCTAAAGGGCTCTGTTTCATCATTATCCTTATCATAGTTTTGGCCCGGGGAGTAGACAAAGATAATGTCCAGGTCCGAGCCGTAAATGAGCTCTCTTGAGCCGAGCTTACCAAGTCCTATGACGGCGAACTTCGGCCCTCCCCCGCCTTCCTCTTTAAGCGGCCTGCCGTAACGCGCGCTTAACTCATCAGCGGCAATCTCTATGGCCGCGTCGAGTGTTACCTCGGCAAGCGCGGTGATCTGAGCGAATACCCCGTCTATATCAAGCTCTTCGAGTATGTCGTTTACGCCGATACGAAGAATCTCGCGCCCTTTAAAGCGGCGCAAGCCATCTAAAAGTTCTTCGTAGCAGGCCGCGGCCGCGGTCCCCTGTCGTATTTCATCAAGAGACTCTCTCAATTCATTAGCGACCTCATCCTTTGTCCTCCTCGCGGTGGTAAGGTCGCTTGAGAGGAGATGGTCCATGGCCCCGGGTTGTTCAAGGAGACGGCTCGTGAGGAAATCGCTTGTGCCGAAGATGGTTATAAGGAGTTCGGCCACCTTCGGGTTTTCGCTAAGGAGCGCGTAGAAGGTCGTGTGCGCGCCCATGGCAGAGATAAAGCTATTTAAGTGCCTAAGCGCTGAGTCCGGGTCGGGAGCAACGAGCGTTCTTGTTAAGAGAAAGGGTGAGAGTTTTTCAAGCATCATGCGCGCGCTTGCCGAAAGCCTTATCCCGAGCGGACCGTCGCGTAGAGTCCTTAGCGCCTCGAGGGCCCCCTCTTCGTCCTTAAAGCCAAGTTTCGCGAGCCCTTCTGCGGCCTCTTCATCGGTCAGGCTAGGGGCAAAGAGCAGGAGCACGCCCGGGTTTACCATTTCCTCCAGCTCTTCGGTCCCCTTGTAGAAGAGCGAGCGGTATAGATCGTAAACCCCGGAGGTAACGCCTTTGTATGCCTCTATAAAGCCCTCTACGTCTTCATATTCAGGGGAGACCATCCGTGCGATGCGCTCTATTTCATTGCTCGTCTCGGGGAGCGCGTGGGTCTGTCTGCCTTCTATTATCTGTATCCTGTGCTCAAGGCGCCTTAGGAAACGGTATCCGTCTTTTAGCAGCGCCGCGTCCTCTGGTCCCAGAAGAGAGTTCTCAACAAGCCTCTCTATTGTCCGGAGCGTATTTTTCTCCCTGATACCCGCGACCTTGCCGCCGTGGATCAGGAGCAAGGCCTGGCAAAAGAACTCTATCTCGCGTATGCCGCCGATCCCGAGCTTTACATCTATGGTACCGGGCTTTCTCTTGAGGAGTTCTATATCGAGCCTTTCCTTCATGCCCTTTAGCTCTTCAATGGCGCGAAAGTCCAGGTACTTTCTATAGACAAAGGGTTCTATCATCCGGAGAAAACTCGCGCCAAGCTCCAGGTCTCCCGCAACGGGACGGGCCTTGATCATGGCCGAGCGCTCCCAGGTGCGGCCCCAGGCCTCGTAGTAGGTCTCGATACTTGAGAGCGAATTTACGATCTCACCGCTTCGCCCCTCGGGGCGAAGGTCCAGGTCCACCCTGAAGACATTTCCCTCGTCGGTAATCTCGTTTATAAGGGCGGTTACCCGTTCGGCAACCTTTACAAAGAACTCGTGGAGACTTATCTTTGTTTTTGCTTTACCGCCGACCCCTTCGCTTTCTCCCTTTTCAGTTGTGTAGAGATAGATCAGGTCTATGTCCGAAGAGAAGTTAAGCTCCCTGCCCCCGAGCTTTCCCATGCCGATGACCGTGAAACCGGCCTCCTGTTCTTTGCCCGATTCGTCGATATATATAGGTCTGCCGAATCTTAGCTTTAACTCTTTTAGAGAATCTTCGACGGCGACCTCGAGAGAGGCCGAGGCCAGGTCCGCTATCTCGGCCATGACCTCTTCGAGTGTCGCGAGGTTAAGCAGGTCCCTTAGGCCGATCCTTACATATTCGGTTTGCTTATAAGTCCTAAGTGTTGCGCTAAGAGCGTTCCCGCCCTTAGAGGTAATTTCTTTAATGAATATTTCGAGATCTTTATTCTTGTATAGTTCTGCCTCTTTTCCCAAAAAGAGCGGGCCAAGAATTTCCGGGTGACGGCAAATAGAGCCGGTAAGGAGTTCCGAGGAGCCGGCGAGCGTCGTGAGACAACCGAGTACATTCTCCTCTAAGAGTATTGTCCGAAGCGTTTCTTCGGGTACGCTCTGGGAGACGCGCTCCAGATTATTCAAAGCCATCGTGGGCGAGGCAGAGGCGAGCGCTCTTCTGGCAAGCTCTTCGAACATCGCGAAACTTTCTCCAAAAGGGCTCTCTTTAAGGAGCAATAAGTCTTGAAGCGCTCTCTTGGGCTCCGGGAAGCCGAGCGAGTCCAAAGCCTTCAGGTCCCCTTTTTCGATTATCTGTGCGATATCCATCTTTTAAATATATACCGAGCCTGAAACAAAAGGCAAGCCGGACCTGCCCGGTTTTATGTCGCGCGGGGTATTAATCGGGTTTTATGACCGGAAATAGTACGCGGCATAAAGCCACACTAGTGTGGCGGGCCTGTGTGGCTTGAAATAATCGCGTAAATAA
>CBDVCO010000037.1:0-15932 GCA_965372515.1 uncultured bacterium
CACTACTGCGAAGGATAAAACGCTAAGGTCCTTTCTAATCTCGTCTATATTCATCTGGTTCCTTTCGCCCGTGTAATTATAGCCGGGCCCTGCCCGGCTATCTATGAATCATAATATCTAAAAGGGGAAAAGTAAAGGAAGGAAGGGGGGGCGGCAGATTCGAAACCATCTGCCGCCTTCCCTAATCCTCCACCTCTCTTGCGCCCGGCATATATATAAAAGCGATCTTTCTTTTTCTTGAATTTCCGTTATTAACGGTCTCCTCAAGCCTCGCCTTGAAGTCGTCACCTCTCCCGAAAACAACCCTTACTGGATTTTTGAGTTTTACCGCCACAACACCGAGAACGACAAGAGCCATACCGGCCAATTGTACGGTATCGAGGCTCTCACCGAGAAAGAGAAAGGCCCAGATCACGGTAAATACCGGGGCGATGGAGCTAACCATAACCGAGCGGCCGGCGCCTATCTTCTTTATACTGTAGATAGAGCAGATAAAGGAGATAAAGCCGGTGAAGATGGCGAGCATCGATACGATACCCCACAACTCCGGCTCCACCGGGTACGGGCGTCTGCCGAAGAAGACCCCCAGAAATACCGCCAGAAAGAACATGCAGTACGTAATAACTCGTATGGGCGAGACCTCTTTCATGGCCTTTTGCGTCAACACGCTGTAGACGGCGGCAAAAAAGGCCGCGCCGAGCGCGAATAACACGCCCATATGGTTAGAGTTCATAGCCGAAACGCCATCTATTTTTACGATCAGAGCGAGCCCTGCAAAGGTAATCGCCAACGAGGCAAAATTACTCAAAGGGAATCTCTCCCTGGCAATGACGGCGAGCATGATTACCGTCATTGCCGGATAGGTGCAGACTACAAGTGTTGAGACCGACGCCTCTATCAATTCGAGTGAATAGAACGACAGGAGCATGGCGCACCCCAGCCCCGCGATGCCCATAAAGGCAAAGAGTAGCAGGTCGGCGGCCCTCACCTTAAAGGCCTTCTTCCCCTCGACCCAGAATAGGGCCGCGAGGAAGAAGGGTAGCGCGATAAATATCCTCATAATGAGAAGCGTCATCGCGTCAACACCGTAAGAGAAGGCGAGCTTGGTTAGTATGGATTTTGAAGAAAACCCAAGCGCCCCCGCTATTGCGAGGAAATATCCGGAATTAATAAGTCTTTTCATTGTTCTTGCTCCATAAGTGCGCGCCTGAATAGGCGCGCATAAAAAAAGGCCACGGGCTTAAAAAGCCCGCGGCCTGAAAAAATCTCAATTTATATGATGCTCTATTACATTACATAAAGGCCCTGGGCATAGCTCTGCAAATAAGCCACTTCTCTACGAAGAGGCTCGTATGTAGAATAATAACTATGTCCCTGACCTTGTGTTCCATAATTAAAAAATTATACTCTCTTTAATTTCATTGTCAACGCTTTTATTTCTGCGAAAACAGATATTACTTCCCTATACAGAACTCGCTAAAGATTCTCTCAAGGATATCCTCTGTGGTTGTCTCGCCGGTGATCTCGCCGATACGCTCGAGCGCGCCCCTTAATTCCGAGGCAATTATCTCCATCGGCATATTTTCGCTCTCGGCCTTAATCGCCCTCGTTAGAGCTTTTAGCGTAAGTTCCAAAGCAGCCTTGTGCCTGGCAGAGGTTATCGTCTCTCCAAGGGCCTCATAGACCAGGCTCTCTTTACTATCAATGGAATCGGACTCCAATATCGGCGCGTGCCCTGTTACGGCCTTAAAGATCGCGTCCTCCAGTGTGGCGAGCCCGTCTTCTTTTAGAGCGGATATAAATACCGGGCCGTGCTCGTCCTTATATTGGCAGCCCTCAAAGGCCTTTAGCAAGTCATCGCGTGCCTTCTTTTTTATAAGGTCGCTCTTGTTTGCGACAAGTATCGTCTTCTGCTCTATAGCGTCGAGCAGCTTTATATCTTTTTTAAAAGAAGCAGGCTCTGAAGAGTCTACGACGAAGAGGACGAGCCTTGCCTCCCCGGCCCTCTCCTTTGCCCTTTTGACCCCGATGCTCTCGGCCTTGCCAGAGGCCTTTCTAAGCCCCGCTGTGTCCATAAGGCGAACAGGCAAACCCCTCAGGTTTACCACCTCCTCAATAACGTCCCTCGTCGTGCCGGGCTCGGCCGTTACTATGGCGCGTTCCTCTTTCAGGAGGAGGTTTAGGAGGCTCGATTTCCCGACATTCGGCCTGCCGAGTATCACGACCTTTACGCCGTCCCTTAGCGCCGAGCCTTCGTCGTAGGTAGAAAGAAGCTCCTTTAGAGAGCCCTCAATATCATAGACCGCGGCCAGGAGTTCTTCGGCGGGTAATTTATCCACCTCATCTTCGGAGAAATCGAGTTCCGCCTCTATGCGGCTGATAAGCGTAAAGAGGGATTCTCTCTCGGCCTTCAGCCTGCTGCTAAGCCTGCCCTCAAGGCGCCCCCTGGCTGAAAGCAGGGCGGGCTCTGTACCCGCCCGAATGAGGTCCAGGACCGCCTCGGCCTGCGTCAGGTCAAGCTTTCCGTTTACAAAGGCCTGCCTGGTGAACTCCCCGGGCTCGGCCATCCTGGCGCCCTGGGCAACCACGGCCGAAAGGACATTTCTTAATATAAGCGCCCCGCCATGGCAGTGTATTTCCACCACGTCCTCGCCCGTATAGCTATTCGGGCCGGGCATATAGACAAGGTTCGCGTCGTCGAGAATCACCTCGCTATCCCCGCTATCAACGGCACGAAGCTCTCCGTAATAGAAGTGCCGTGCCTTAAATTCGCCTCCCTTGTCCTCTGGCTTTGCCCCTTTTGGTGTAAAGAGCGCTCTGGCGAGCCTACCGGCATCCGGGCCGCTCACCCTGATTATGCCGATTCCGCCCACACCCTGCGGCGTGGCTATACCCGCTATTGTGTCATTAATATCCAAAGACGTCTCCCTCTTTAGCCTATATCTCTTGATACCATATTTCCCACAGGCGGGGCCAGTCTTAAGTCAAGGCTCGAAAATATTGAGACTATTACCTTTACAACCCTATGTCATTTGTTAAAATATTTAGATGCCCGAAGAACAGAAAAAACCTAAAAGCAATATCAAAGAAGACCTCGTACTCCTCGAAAGCAATATCGACAAACTCAAAGTAAAGTACGAGCAGTACTTCATGAACATAATAAAACGCGAGCCTCTCGGTTTAAGGGGTCAGGTCGATAGAATGGTCGCTTTTTATACACACCAGTATATTCCGAACACTTCCAATAACTTCAAATTCAGGAACCTGGCCGACAAATATAACTCCTTTAAACAGTACTGGATTCGCACGCTCAAAGAGATACAGGAGGGAACATACAAGCGAAGGTCCGAAAACAGCGGAATAGACATGAAGATCCTGCATTCTGTATCAAGGTCCGACCATAAAGGCTCGTTAAAAGACGCGTTAAAGGATGATGATGACTTTTTAGAAACGACCAGAGAGGAAGAGGCCGCGCTTAGAAAGGTCTACGAAACCTATATTAATGAGATGAAGAAGCTAAACGAATCGACCGACAACATAACCTTCGACCTTATGAGGAGGACCGTTGAAGCGCATAAGAAGAAGGCCGAGGAGAAGTACGGCACAAAAGAGCTGGACTTCAAGATAAACTGCGCCGACGGCAAGGTAAAGATCCAGATCACACCAAAGGGTTAGCCCCAATCCCGCCAGATCACCAAAAAAAATCCCCTCGAAGATTCGAAGGGATCTGCTCTTTAACAATTGGAACCAATCTTTATCCGGGATCTAATGGCCTGTGGGCCTACCGACCGCCTCTATCATGGCGTTTGCCAGATTGCGCCTTTCCAGTGTCTCGCGATAGGCGAGATCGTCTTCGGGCATATCATCGAGGGCCGCTGAGGCCTCCTTCAAGTCGGTCTCGGCCTTTGCCCGGTCAATATCGGTTGTAAGCGTCGCGCTCTCTACGAGGATGGAGGTCCTCTCAGGGCCTACCTCAGAGTAGCCGCTGCCTACGACCATGCTCACGTTATTACCACCCGCCGTATATTTGACCTCCCCCGGAACAAGTATCGTCAGGTACTCGGTATGCCCGGGGAGCACGCCGAACTCACCGTTTATCGCCGGGGCCGTAACCGTCTCGACCTCTCCGGAGAATAAGATCTCCGTAGGTGAGACTATCTCCAATGTGAACGTATCCGCCATTTAAACATTATCCTTTTAAAGTGTCGCCTAGAGTGACGCCTTGATCTTCTCGGCCTTCTCAAGCGCATCTTCTATGGAACCGACCAGGTAGAAGGCCTGCTCCGGTATATCGTCATAGTCGCCCGCGGCGATTCCCTTAAAGCCCTTGATGGTATCGGCAATGGGAACGTACTTACCAGGCGCGCCGGTAAACTGCTCAGCAACGAAGAAGGGCTGAGAGAGGAACTTCTGGATCTTTCTGGCCCTTACAACCACCAGCTTATCCTCATCCGAGAGCTCCTCCATGCCGAGTATGGCGATGATATCCTGAAGGTCCTTGTATTTTTGCAGGATCTGCTGAACATTTCTGGCAACAGCGTAATGCTCTTCGCCAACGACCTGGGGCTCAAGTATCCTCGAAGTTGAATCGAGCGGGTCGACCGCCGGGTAGATACCAAGCTCGGCAATCTGCCTTGAAAGAACCGTCGTAGCGTCAAGGTGCGCGAATGTCGTCGCCGGAGCGGGGTCTGTAAGGTCATCGGCAGGAACGTAGATGGCCTGAACAGAGGTGATGGAGCCCTTTTTGGTAGAGGTGATCCTCTCCTGGAGCTCACCGATATCCGTAGCGAGTGTCGGCTGGTAACCAACGGCCGAGGGCATCCTTCCTAGAAGCGCCGAGACCTCGCTGTTGGCCTGAACAAACCTGAATATATTATCGATAAAGAGGAGCACGTCCTGGCCCTCTTCGTCCCTGAAATACTCTGCCGAAGTTAGCGCTGAGAGCGCAACCCTTGCGCGTGCGCCCGGAGGCTCGTTCATCTGTCCGTATATAAGGCTCGTCTTTTCAAGGACTCCGGATTCCTTCATCTCAAGCCAGAGGTCGTTACCTTCCCTCGTCCTCTCTCCGACTCCGCCAAAGACACTGACGCCGCCGTGCTGCTGGGCGACGTTATTGATAAGCTCCATGATAAGGACCGTCTTACCGACGCCCGCGCCGCCGAAGAGGCCGATCTTTCCGCCCTTCAAGTACGGTGTGAGAAGATCGACGACCTTGATGCCCGTCTCGAATACCTCGACCTCGGTCGATTGCTCGGCAAAGCTCGGGGCGGGCCTGTGAATAGGAAGCATCTTTTCGCTATTAATCGGGCCCATCTCATCGACCGGCTCGCCGATGACATTTAGTATGCGCCCCAGAACCTCTTTACCAACCGGAACTGAAATACCCTCGCCCGTGTCCATCACCTCGGTGCCCCTTACGAGCCCCTCGGTGGTGTCCATGGATATGCACCTGACTGCATTTTCGCCCAAATGCTGGGCGACCTCGACGACCAGGTTCCACTTCTCTTCCGAAAGCGTCGGGTTGGTGAGCTTCAACGCGTTAAAGATGGCCGGCAATTGTCCCGGTGGAAACTCGACATCCAGGACCGGGCCGATCACCTGGGTTACTTTACCTGTTGCGTTCTCTGCCATTTTTTAAATCCTCCTTAAAGACTTAGTGTCGCGTCATGCGTATATTATAATTATTTATTTTAGCGCCTCGGAGCCGCCGATGATCTCCATTAGCTCCTTGGTAATAGCGGCCTGGCGCACCCTGTTGTACTGGAGCGTTAGGCCATCTATCATCGATGAAGCGTTCTTCGATGCGCTATCCATCGACGTCATCCTCGCGCCGTGCTCGCTCGCCACGCTCTCAAGCAGTGCCCTGAAGATCTGACCCTCGACATACTTGGGCAACAAGCTATCAAGGACCTCTGTTGGGCCGGGCTCAAAGAGCAGTTCACGCTGATCGTCATCTCCCTCACTCTCGGGCGGCTCCATAGGGAGCACCTTTAAGACGGTCGGGGTCTGGACAAGCGCGCTCTGGAACTCGCTGAATATCGCGTAGAGCTCGTTGATGCCATCCTCTTCTTTCCCGTAGGAGGCGATAATATCCTTGGCGATATCCGCTGCAAGCTCGTAGCCGGGGGCCTTGTTGCCTATAGGCATGCTCCTGGCGATTTCGATATCCCTCTTCTTAAAATGCTCGCCGCCGCGCTTGCCGATGAAAGTAAAGACTATCTCGCTCTCGGCATGTTCGATTATAAACCTCTCAGCGAGCCTTATTAGCGTACTGTTAAAACCGCCGCAAAGCCCCCTGTCCGACGTTATGAGAATGACCTCTGTCTTGCCCTCTTCCTTGGCCTCAAAGAGCGGGTGGCTCTGTTCAGCGGGGAGCTTAGAGCTTATCGAGGCGATCATCTCGTACATCTTCTCGGCATAAGGCCTTGCCGCGACGATATTCTCCTGGGCGCGCCTCAGCTTAGCGGCACTGACCATCTTCATGGCCTTAGTGATCTGCTGAGTGTTCTTTACACTCTTTATACGCCGCTTTATATCTCTTAGACTTGACATTCTTCTATTATGCTCTCTTGTTCTCTTCTATAAATTTGAGTAGGCTTGAGTAGGTTTATTTGGCCTCTACCACAAAAAGCCCCTTGAACTCTTCGAGCGCAACCTTTAGCTTTGCCTCTATGCCCTCGTCCATCTTCTTCTTCTCCCTGATCTCTGTAAGAAGGGCCTGGTACTTTGATTCGACAAAACTATCGAGCTCCTCTTCAAACCTGCCGAGCACGCTTGTGGGAAGGTCGTCGAGATAGCCGTTTGTCGCGGCATAGATAACAAGTATCTGCTTTTCAACCGGAAGAGGCTCGTACTGGCCCTGCTTTAGGATCTCAACGAGGCGCTCACCCCTTGCGAGCTGTGCTTGTGTTGCGGGGTCCAAGTCGCTCCCGAACTGGGCGAATGCCGCAAGTTCCCTGTACTGAGCTAGCTCGAGGCGAAGTGTACCTGCAACACTCTTCATCGCCTTTACCTGCGCCGCACCGCCGACACGGGAGACAGAGAGGCCGACGTTGATGGCAGGCCTTATGCCCGAATAGAAGAGGTCGGTTTCAAGAAATATCTGACCGTCTGTAATGGATATGACATTTGTAGGGATATAGGCCGATACGTCTCCGGCCTGGGTCTCAATAATTGGAAGCGCTGTAAGCGAGCCGCCTCCGGCATCGTCTGAGAGCTTCGCCGACCTCTCAAGGAGCCTTGAGTGGAGATAGAATACGTCTCCGGGATAGGCCTCGCGCCCGGGCGGACGCCTTAAGAGCAAAGAGAGCTGTCTGTAGGCGACCGCGTGCTTTGAAAGGTCGTCGTAGACAACAAGGGCGTGCTTGCCGTTGTCCCTGAAATACTCGCCTATCGCACAACCCGTATAGGGAGCGATGAACTGCAAAGGGGCCGGAGTAGACGCCGTAGCCGCGACGATTACCGTATACTCCATTGCGCCGTGCTGCCGGAGCTTTTCGACGATCTGGGCGACCGTGCTCTGCTTTTGGCCGATGGCGACGTATATGCAAAAAACATCAAGGCCCTTCTGGTTTATTATCGTATCGATCGCAACGGCGGTCTTACCCGTCTGGCGGTCGCCGATTATAAGCTCCCTCTGGCCCCTGCCTATCGGGATCATGGAATCGATGGCCTTAATACCTGTCTGCAACGGCTCTGTCACGGGCTTTCTTAGCACTATTCCGGGGGCCTTTATGTCGACCATCCTGCTCTCGGCGCTCTTTATCGGCCCGCCTTCGTCAATCGGCTGACCAAGGGCATCGACGACCCTTCCCATAAGCCCTTCGCCGACCGGCACCTCGACGATCTTGCCGGTGCGCTTGACCGTAGAGCCCTCTTTTATCAGATAGTCTTCGCCGAAGATAACGGCACCGACATTACTCTCTTCGAGGTTCAGGACCATGCCGTAAATATTTCCGGGAAATTCGACAAGCTCGCCGGCCATCGCCTTCTCTAGCCCGCTTATCCTCGCGATACCGTCGCCCACGCTCATCACCGAGCCGATCTCCTGAACGTCGACCTCTTTCTCGAAACCCTTGATCTGAGTCTTTATCAGTTGGCTAATCTCTTCGGCCTTAATCATTTAAACCACTCCTTCCACTATTTTTTCCTTAATATGCTCCAGCTGAACCTTTAGGCTAGCATCGAGCATTACATTTCCAATTCTGACTACAAAACCGCCCAGAAGCTCCGGGTTCTCTGCGTGGCTCACTATAACCTCTTTGCCGGTCTGGGCCCCGAGGCGCTCCTTCAGGCCCGAAATAAACTCTTCTGTCGGCTTACCCGGGGTCTCGACCTTCACCCTCACGCGCCCCTTAAGGTCATCCTCAAGAGAAAAATATGCATTGCAGATATCGTTAAGCAGCCCTATCTTGGCATTCTCTATCAATACGCCGACAAAACGCTTGACCATATCCGAGGCTCCAAGTTTGTCGAGGACCCCTGCAGCAAGCGCCTTCCTGTCATCGACTTTGAACATAGGGTTTGAGAGAGCGCCGACAAGCTCGGGGTTACTTAAGCTTACCCCGTAAAGGTCCCTTAGTTCGGTACCGAACGCCTCAAAGGCCTTCTCCTCGACGCCTATCTCCAATAGCGCCCTGGCGTAACGCCTTGATAGAGTAGATATTGCCATCAGTTCAGCCTGATCTTTTCGAGCGACTCTTTAACGAGCCTCTCCTGGTCTTTGGCGGTAAATTCCTTCTTTAAAATTTCCCTTGCCATCTCTATGCTCAGTAGCGAGACCTCTTTCCTTATCTCACCCCTGGCCTTCTCCATCTCCAGATCGACGAGTTGCCTGGCCTGCTCCTTTATCCTCTCGGAGGCAAGCTCCGCTTCCTTAAGAATCCTGACCTTTTCGGCCTCACCGTCCTTTTTAAGATCGGCGTGAATCTCTTTTATCTTCGCGTCAAGGAGTGAGAGCTTTTCATTATACTCTTTCTCTTTGGCCTCGGCGCTCTCCTTCATTTGGGCCGCCTCTTCGATGGCGTTCTTAATATCATCTCCCCTGCCGGTGAGCAGACCCTTAATGACCTTTATCCAGACAAAATAGAGCGCCACGACGAGTACGGCGAAGTTTATTACCTTCCATATCATGCCGGAGCCCCCCTCTTCGCCACCGGACGCAAAAGAAGTGGCCGGCAAAAGAAAGAGGGCGGCCGGAGCTATAAAGGCCAGAAGGGACAAGGCCTTCTTTGAAAGTACTTTATCGACGATCTCCCTTGAAAAACTCTTCGTCTCTTTCTTTAACTCCTCTAGCGCCTCTGTCTTAGAGCTTGATATCTCGCGCTTAATACCATCGAGATAGGAGGCGGCCTCTTCTCTTGCGCTATCGATTATCGTTTGCTCCTCTGAGAGGGCCTCGCCTTTAAGCCTTGCGCGCTCATCCATGCCACCGAGAGTAGCGTCCTTCAGGCGCGTCTCATAGTCCTCCAGACCGCTCTCGACCCCGGCCTCTATCTTTTCGGCCTCCTGAAGCGTGCCGTTGATGCGCTTGTCCCTCTCCGCCAGAATCTTAAGAAAGGGTTTCTTCAAAAGAAGCTGTACTATAACAAGGAAGACCAGATAACCTATTATCTGATATAGCGTGGTAATATTAATATCCAGCATCTTTTTACTCGCTCCGAATAAGAAAAGTCGCTATCAACAATGGTTTAGAGGGGCCGACGGGATTACCTTAAACAGTGTATTGGTATCATACGCCATCGGGGATTGTCAAGGTGATTGTTGAGGCCTCTATTATAGAAAGAAGCGCAAAACCATATGTAAAATAAAGACAATTTTACAGTATTTGTCCATATTTCGACAAAAAACAAAAAAAATCTTGAGTTTTATTTAAAGTTACGTTAGTATACTGTGTACAGTAATTTTTCACGAGCATCTCCTAAGCTAATAGAGTATAATATTAAGATATACAAGAAAGGCGGTGATATAGTTGGCTCTTATAATTACCGAAGATTGTGTCGCATGCGGAGTATGCCTGCCGGAATGTCCTACAGATGCTATTGAAGAGGGCGATATCTATATAATCGACCCTGAAAAGTGCGTTGAATGCGTTGGACACTTTGACGAGCCGAAGTGCGCTGAAGTATGTCCGGTTGACTGCTGTGTGCCTGCTTAAGAGAATCTGTTACTGTTAGACTGCTCGAAGAAGAGTATAAAGCCAGTTTTTTTATTAATGAAAGACCAGCCTTACCTTCGTTGGTCCTTTGAGCTTTCACACTCACTCATTGCCGGCTTTTAAAGCACTACTCAATACTACATTACTACATTGCGGACGCGGCCTTCCTAAATGCTGCTTAGAAGGCCGCGTATCAAACTCTTTACAACCGTGCCAAGTATAGAGATCTCTTGACTTATCCCTGCCTTTGTCGACGGCCTTTGCTCTTTCTTGTAAGGGTAAGGCATGTTGAGGGTATCTTATTCTTTATTTAATTTTTTTAAAATGAAACGAGAAAAGAGAAGATGAAAGAGTTTGCGATATTCTGGGGCTGTACCATTCAGACAAGATTCCCGTTCCTTGAAAAATCCACAAGGATGATCCTGGACGCTTATGAGCTTCCATACAAGGATGTGGACGGCTTTACCTGTTGCCCTGAGAAATCGCTTGTAAATAACCTCGACCCGGGCCTGTGGACCCTTACCGCGGCGCGCAATATAGCTGTCGCAGAGGACGAGGGTGTGGACATTGTGAGCCCGTGCACCGGGTGCGTATCCAACCTCGCTACCGTAAATGCCGAGCTTAAGACCGACCCCAAAGAAAAGGAAGAGGTCAACACGCTCTTAGGTAAGATCGACAGGGAATTTAAAGGTGAGGCAGTACTTAGCCATCTCGTGCCCTTTTTCCACGACAAGGTCGGCATTCGCAGGATGAAAGATAAGGTAACGAAGAATTTTGAGGGCTTAAAAGTTGCCATCCACTACGGTTGCCACATGATGAGGCCCGCTCAGGCTCTTAAGGCCGACGACCCGCTGAACCCGAAAAAATTCGACGCCCTTGTCGAGGCTCTCGGCGCCGAGAGTATCAACCACAGGACAAAGCTCACCTGCTGCGGTCAGGGCTTGGACAGAGTGAACCAGCACGACAACGCGCTGCAGCTCGCCAGAGCAAAGCTACGTGAGCTGCGCGACCTTGGAACAGACGCGATGATTCTCTGTTGTCCGTCGTGCTTCCTGCAATTCGACAACAACCAGTTCCTTTTAGAAAAGGACGGCGAAAAATACTCTATACCGGTTATCTACTTCACAGAACTCCTGGGGCTAGCCATGGGATATTCGGCCGAGGAGCTAGGACTAACCTCCCACAGGGTGGACGTTACCCCGTTTATCGAAAAGTGGGAATCGATAACCGAGACAACAGAGGAAGAGGCCATAATAGAGGAGGGTCTGAATGCTTCAGGAATCTTTGGACTTTAAGCTCCTCCAGATGTGCGCAGACTGCGGAGCATGCTACAATGTCTGCCCCTCGTGCCTTCATTTCGAGGACTACGACCCGAGGGCCGTTATAAAGGATATCCTCGCGGGCGAGCACGAAAGATGGATCGAGAGCGAGCATATCTGGCAGTGCCTCGAGTGCCACGAGTGTCTGGAGATGTGCTACCAGCACTACGGATTCGAGAACGCCATGACCGCAATGAGGAGGCTCGCCGCCATGAAGGGGAGCCACCCGCCCCAGGTAAAACGCGGCTGGGATATGTTTATTAAAACCTCAAGGCTCGGCGAGCCGAACAAGCCGGGGAGAAAGAAGTTCGGCCTCCCTGAGGCGGCAAAGAGCGGGGAAGAGGAATTTACTAAACTCTTCGAGGCCTATAAAGAGACCAGGAGCAAGTAAAAAGGGTAAAAAGGAAAGAAAGTGGACCACGACTATCAAAAAGATATAGCAGGATGCGGACTCTCTGGCATTATAAGCAAAAAAAAGACCCGCATCTCCGGTGACGATATTAAAAAATCGCTCAGCCTCATGAACGAGAGGGGCAACGGCCTTGGTGCGGGCTATGCCGCCTACGGCATATACCCGGACTTCGAAGACCACTACGCCTTCCATGTCATGTACGATGATCCCGCCAGTAAGGTGGAGGTCGAGGACTATCTCAAGGCAAATTTTAGAATAGAAAAGACCGAAGAGATACCGACCACCCCGACTGAAGAGATCGGCATAAGCCCCATGCTCATCAGGTACTTTCTCCAGCCCATCAAAGAGAGGGTCACGGGCAAGCTGACAGAAGACGAGTACATCGTCAATGCCGTGATGAAGATAAACTCCGAGATGGAAGGCGGATATGTATTCAGCTCCGGCAAGAACATGGGGGCCTTCAAAGGTGTCGGCAACCCCAAAGAGATCGCCGATTTCTTCAGGATCGAAGAGTACGAGGGCTACATCTGGACCGGCCACACGAGATTCCCGACAAATACCCCCGGATGGTGGGGCGGCGCGCATCCCTTTACGCTCTTAGACTGGTCTATCGTACATAACGGCGAGATCAGCTCATACGGGATAAACAAACGCTATCTAGAGATGTTCGGCTATAAACTGACTCTTTTGACCGACACCGAGGTCGTGGCATATACGCTCGATCTTTTGATCAGGAAACACGGCCTGGGCATTGATATGGCCTGTAAGGTGCTCGCCGCACCGTTCTGGAAAAATATTGATACGATGGAAAAAAGTGATAAGGAGCTCTACACCGCCCTAAGGCTCGCCTACGGCGGCGCGCTCCTAAACGGACCGTTCTCCCTGCTCTTCGGACATAAGAACGGTCTTGTGGGCATAAACGACAGAATTAAACTTCGCCCGCTGGTTGCCGCGACAAAAGACGACTTTGTCTATATGTCGAGCGAAGAGGCGTCCATAAAAGAGATCTGCCCGAAGCCCGACAAGGTCTGGGCGCCCAGGGCCGGCGAGCCCGTGATAGTAGCGCTCGAAGGGTAAACAAACGCCGGGCCCGATAAATTATAAAAAAATTGCACTCACACCATTAGGAGTTAATAAAAATGTTTAAGAGCCTAGCCCTGCCGGAATATCTGGCGACCATAGATACGGACAAGTGCATACGCTGTAAGCGCTGTATCCAGAACTGCGGCTGGAGCGTCTACTCATGGGGCGGGGACCGCGTCAGCATTGACACGCAAAAATGCGTAAGGTGCCTCAGGTGCTACCACTACTGCCCCACAGAGGCGATCGAGATCCTCGAAAACGAAACCAGGTATAGGCAGAACTCCAACTGGAGCTACACCAACATAAGGAGCATTAAGAAGCAGGCCGAGACCGGAGGGATGATGCTCACGGGCATGGGAAGCGACCTTCCATACCCGATCCTCTTCGATCATATGCTGCTCGACGCCTGCCAGGTGACGAACCCCTCCATTGACCCCTTGAGGGAACCTATGGAGCTACGCACCTATCTAGGTAAGAAACCCTCGAAGATAGAGATAAAAAAGGGCAAGGACGGCAAGCCTAGCCTCAAGACAAAGCTTGCTCCGCAAATAGAGCTCTCGATGCCCTTTATGTTCTCGCCCATGAGCTTTGGCTCGATCAGCCTGAATGCCCAGAAGGTTCTCGCCATGGCCGCAAAGGAATGCGGCATAACGATGAACTGCGGCGAGGGCGGCCTTCACGAGGATCTCTTTCCCTATAAGAGTAATATTATAGTTCAGGTCGCCTCTGGAAGATTCGGCGTTAACCCCGAATACCTGAACTCCGGCGTTGCGGTGGAGATAAAGATCGGCCAGGGCGCTAAACCCGGAATAGGCGGACATCTCCCCGGTGAAAAGATCCCTCTCCAGGTCGCGAAGACGAGGATGATACCTGTAGGTACCGACGCTCTTAGCCCGGCGCCCCAGCACGACATATATTCGATCGAAGACCTTAGGCAGCTTATATACGCATTGAAAGAGGCGACCGACTATAAACCCATATCGGTAAAGATAGCGACCGTACATAATGTCGCGGCCATAGTCTCTGGCATCGTAAGGGCAGGGGCCGACATAGTATACCTCGACGGCTTCAGGGGCGGCACGGGTGCGGCGCCTAACGCCATACGCGACCATCTGGGTATCCCGATCGAGCACGCGCTCGCCGCTGTGGACGATCGCCTTCGTCACGAGGGCATAAGGAACGAGGCCTCCATTATTGCCGCAGGCGGCATACGCTCTTGCGGGGACGCGGCAAAGGCGATTGCTCTCGGCGCGGACGCCGTGAGCCTTGGCACAGCGGCGCTCATCACAATGGGCTGCACGGTATGCGGAAAGTGCTACACCGGCAACTGCTCCTGGGGCATCACGAGCCAGCGCCCGGAGCTTACCGCCAGGCTCGACCCGGAGGTCTACGGCGAGAGGCTCGCGAACCTTATACGCGCATGGGGCCATGAGCTGCAGGAGATCCTCGGCGCTCTAGGCGTTAACGCGGTAGAGAGCCTTAGGGGAAGCAGAGAACGCCTGAGGGGCGTTGGGCTCGACGAGCAGACCCTGAATATCCTCGGCATAAAGCCTGCGGGACGTTAATCTAAAATAGTCAAAGAAAAGAGATTGAAAATGTTCGATATAGAAGCAAAAGGAATGCACTTTAAAGAGCTTAACGAACTGGTCCGTAAGGCCGTTAAAAAGGGCGAGAAAGATATTACCCTAAAGGGCGTAAACGGCCAGTACTATATTGCCGACGGCATAGGGGAGAAGGTCAATATCGTAATCGAGGGTGTGCCCGGGAACGACTTGGCCGCCTTTATGGACGGGCCTACTATTATTGTAAAAGACAATGCCCAGGACAATATCAGCAACACCATGAACAGCGGCAAGGTAATAGTCCACGGCCATGCCGGGGACGTGCTCGGCTATGGGCTACGCGGCGGGAAGATCCACATACGTGACGACGTCGGCTACCGCGTGGGCATCCATATGAAGGACAGAAAGAAAGACCCGCCTGTAATAATCGCCGGAGGCACGGCCGGGGACTTCTTCGGAGAGTATATGGCGGGCGGCATACTGATACTCCTCGGGCTTAACGCCGCAAACGGCACGCCGATAGTCGGGGACTACCTCGGCACCGGCATGCACGGCGGCGTAATATATATTCGCGGTGAGGTCGACCCGGCCAAGTGCGGAAAAGAGGTCGGCGTTATGGACCCGGACGAGGACGACTTAAAAGTACTCAAGGCCTGCCTGAAAGAATACTGCGACGACATGGGTCTGGACCTGGAAAAGATTATGAAGAAACCGTTTAAAAAGCTCATTCCCATTTCTTCGAGACCGTACGGAAACCTCTACGCCTATTAACAAAAACTGTCAAAGTATTTGTTAATTCTTCCTAATCCTGTTATAATCTATTATATTTTATAATCTTTTTAGGTTACCCCGTCCGTTACAATCCTGTTGCGAACGGTTCTATGCTCCGGCCATCAAGAAGAGAGGAAACCAATATGGTGGAGAATCCGATAGATTCGAAAGAGGTCCATCAGTCGATACACTACCTTACGCGTTTTCTAAATGTCGTGGATACGGTAATCCTCGTCCTCGTGGCCTTCGGCATCATCGGCATCGCGGCGAGCCTGCTCTACGAGGCCATAACCGACGCGCTCTTTTTCTGGTCCTCGCACACCATACCCCATATCATAAGCGAGCTGATGTTCACCCTTATAATCATGGAGCTCTTCCGCCAGGTGCTCCGCCAGATAAACAAGAAGCCCTTCTCGCTCAACCCGTTTCTCTTCATAGGATTTATAGCGAGCATAAGGGGACTCCTGCTCACCCAGATGAGCCTCGCCATGGGCGACCTGGAATGGAAAGAGGGCATAATCCAGGTCATCGTCCACGTAGGCGTTCTTCTGGTACTCGTTGTCTGTTATATGATCTACGCCAAGATCCAGATCAAGAAGAAGGCCGCGGATATCCCCGAACTCTCTTAA
>CBDVCO010000038.1:0-15571 GCA_965372515.1 uncultured bacterium
AAGTGGGAAAACCGCCGGGGGTTTTTAGGCGCTGACGGCTTCGAGGTTTAAAAGAGGTTCTCTTAGGGGTTCTCCGCCTTAAGGGACGCGGGTCTTTCTTCGGATTGGCTCTTTATTGCTTTATCCGGCTTGGATAAAACCTGAGCCGGAGCGTCTTCGTGTATCTTGAAGACGGAAACCAGTTGCTGAAGGTTAGAGGCCAGTTTCGACATCTCCTCGCTTGATTGAGCTATCTGAGAGACACCATCGGTGGTATCCCTGGTAACGCCGGCCACCGCTTCTATATCTTTACATATCTGGTCCACTGTAGTGGATTGCTCCTCGCTTGCCGTTACAACCTGATCTAATATCGTCGCAACCTCGGATATCTGTTCCGATATCTCCTTAAGGGCAATACCGGCTTCTTTACCGTAGCCTACGCCCTCCTCGACCACCTTGACCTCCTTCTCCATGGTCTCTATGGCCTTATCGGTCTCTGTCTGAATAGAGATTATCATCTCGCCTATCTCTTTTGTGGCTTTTGAGGTACGCTCGGCGAGTTTTCTTACCTCATCGGCAACGACCGCGAAGCCGCGGCCCTGATCTCCGGCCCTGGCCGCCTCTATTGCGGCGTTAAGGGCCAGAAGATTGGTCTGGTCGGCGATATCCTCGATCACCTTGATAATATTGCCGATCTCCTGAGACCGGTCGCCCAGGATCGATATGACCTCGCTAGACTCCCTGGCGGTCTCGGCTATACCGTTCATGCTCTCAATGGTCCGCATCACTATTTCGCTACCTTTGTTCGCGGCCTCGTTGGCCTGCCGGGCTGATCCGGCCACGCCCTCGACGCTCCTGCCCACCTCTATTATCGTAGCGCTCATCTGCTGCGAAGCCGTGGCTACATACTCGGTCTTTTCACTCTGAAGCTCTGTTCCGGACGCTATCTGAACGGCGGAGGCGGAAAGCTCCTCGGAACCCGAAGCCATATGATCGGCCGACGAATATATGTCCCTCACAACGCTATTGAAGCGTTCGACCATCAAATTAAAGGCTCTGCCCATCTGGCTTATCTCGTCGTTACCCTTCACATCGACCTTGAACGTAAGGTTACCTGTCTCGCCCATATTCTTCATGGCCTCCTGAAGCTTGACGATAGGCCTGATCGACCTGGAAGCCACAACAATACCCACAATGATGACTATAGCGCCTATCACTATGACCATCAATGCGGTAACCTTCTTAAGCGTCCCGAGTGATTTGAAGGCCTCGGACTCATCGATCTCGGCAAGGATACCCAACTTTAGCCCCATAATATCAATTGGGCCGTAGGCGCTCAGCACCGGCACGTTCCTGTAGTCCGGTATTATATGCACGCCGGAGTTGCCATTTAAAGCCTGCATCGCGCTCTCGCTCCTTACGTCCTGAAGCCCTATCGAGGTGTTTAGCTTATCTATGGCCTCAAGGGTCTTGCCGTCGACATTCGCACCCCTTAGGGCCTCAAGATATCCCGGCTTATCGTCTATAAGGAACCTCGAATTATTGACGATCTTGTTATTGCTATCGACCAGATAGGTCTCGCCCGAGTCCCCGAGCCCGACCTCTCTCCACCTACCGTTTGAGGTCATAATGTTATTAATAACATCTATGGGCATCTGAAAGATCAACACCCCTGTCATTTCACCGCGCTCATAGATAGGAGAGCTTATAAATGACGCCGGTGCTGTATATGAAGGTACGTAGGGATTAAACGGTGTAAGATGAGCGGAGCCCTTGCTCCTGGACGCTACGGCCCTCTTGAAGGCCTCGCCAATGCCGGACGCACTGTACTGACCGTCTTTAATGTTCGTTGAGTAGTCAAGCTCCTTAAAGACCGAGTAGACTATATGGCCGGAGCCTGGGTCAACGAGGAAGATGTCGTAATAGCCGAACCTTTGCAAATAGCTCCTGAAGACCGGGTGGTACCTGGAATGGAGCTTAGAGTAGGTAGAGCCGTCCCCCGCCATCGCAAGTCCGTCCTTGGTGCCAAGCGGCTGCTCATTATTTGAGATATAGTGATATTGGAGTATTATCGAGTTGGTCTCTTCGGGTACAAGGCTACCAGGATTGATGCTCTCCACGGACTTTTCGCTAAAGACCCTGCCGAATTGACCTGAATAATAGCCTGCCACCGACTCCCTGTATCTCTCAAGGTCCGGCGCCTTTACACCGAGTTCATTCTCAATATTGTGAAATGAGCGTTTAAAGTCGCGCATGGCGTCTACGACCATCCCGTTCTCCGAGAGCGTTATCACCTGGTTCTCTATCGTCTTGAAATAATTTTCAATCTCGGACTTCTTACTCTCGCGAATCGATACGAGCTGGGCAAAGGTCTGCTCTTTGATCGACTTGCTCGAGCTCTTGAAGCCCACATAGAGGGCGATGGCCATGGGGATGATCCCGACAAGCAGGAAAAGGATGATTAGTTTTTTACGCAGATTCATATGACCGAACATAACGCGACTCCGTAATCCGATCCAGGTCAGTTTCTTTGTCGATTCAAAAAAAACAATTCGGCGATATATGTTTGGAGATAATATATGGAACGGCTCCCCGACTGCGGCTCGCCGTAGACCAACATCCGTGGGCAATATAATAAGTCTATTGCAGAGGGTAATAATTATACAGTATAGCTTTAATGCAAGTCAAGATAGTATCAATTATTAAGAGCTGAAAATCTCTTTGTAGCTCTCAAAATAGAATAAAAAAGGGCCACGCAACCTAGCGTAACCCTTATGGTTTTACCTCTTTATAGGAAGAGCCGGGATCTCCTACCACTCTCCGTTTGTCAGGTACTCGTGCATGGACGCGGCGGATTTTTTCCCGTCACCCATTGCGAGGATGACCGTCGCCCCTCCGCGCACGATATCCCCACCTGAAAATACTCCCTTCTTGCTCGTCCTTCCCGTCTCCGGGTCTGCGGTGATATTTCCCCACTTGTTGGTCTTCATATCCGGGGTGGTCTGCTGTACAAGCGGATTGGCGCCGTTGCCTATGGAGATTATCGCAACGTCGGTCTCCATTATAAATTCGGACCCCTTTATCTCCACAGGCCTTCTCCTGCCCGACTCGTCGGGCTCGCCGAGCTCCATCTCCACGCACTCGACCGCCTTAAGGCGCCCCTCCTCGTCGCCTATAAAGCGCTTGGGCGCGGTAAGGAGTTTAAAGATAAGCCCCTCGGCCTCGCCGTGTTCGATCTCTTCTTCCCTTGCGGGCATCTCTTTACGCGAACGGCGATAGACGATGCTTACCGATTCGGGACAGAGCCTGAGCGCCGTCCTCGCGGCGTCCATCGCCGTATTTCCCGCGCCGAAGACCGTGACGTTCCTGCCCCTTATGACCGGCGTGTCATACTCCGGGAACTGGTAAGCCTTCATGAGGTTGACCCTCGTTAGATACTCGTTGGCCGAATATACGCCGACCAGGTTCTCGCCCTCTATGTTCATAAAGTACGGAAGCCCCGCGCCCGTGCCTATGAAGACCGCGTCAAAACCGTTATCAAGAAGCTCGTCTACGGTCTCTAGTTTGCCCACAACGGCGTTACACTCCAATTCCACGCCCATCCTCTCCAGATACTCGACCTCGGCCTTGACTATCTTCTTAGGAAGCCTGAACTCGGGAATGCCGTACATGAGCACCCCGCCCGCTGAGTGGAGCGCTTCAAATAACTTTACCTCGTGGCCGAGCTTTACCATATCGCCCGCAACAGTAAGCCCGGCGGGGCCGGCGCCGACGACGGCGACCTTCTTGCCCGTAGAGTGGGGCAGTTCAGGAATAGTGACCTCCCCGTGCTCGCGCTCATAATCGGCGGCGAATTTTTCAAGCCTCCCTATGCTGACCGCGGCTTGTTTCTTGCCTATGACGCATACCTTCTCGCACTGGTCTTCCTGAGGACAAACGCGACCGCAGACCGCGGGAAGCCCGTTTGTCTCCTTTATCTTTCTTGCGGCCTCGACAAACTTACCCTCGGCGATAAGCTCCAGGAACCAGGGGATATCGATATTAACAGGACAGCCCCCGACGCAGTGGGGTTTCTTACACTGTATGCAGCGCTTGGCCTCTAAGATGGCCTGCTCTTCGGTAAAGCCTAGCGGTACCTCGTAGAAGTTTTTTATCCGTTCCTTCGCGTCCTGCTCGCCCATGGGCTGAACAGGGATCTTCATCCTCTCTTTCATCTCTTTCGGGTCCATTAAGAACTACCCCTTTCATAACACTTGGCGCCCTCATGGTAGGTATACTCCTCAACGGCGATCTTCTCTTCCTTAAGGTAACTCCTGTTTCTAACTATCAATTCGTTAAAGTCCACCTTGTGGGCGTCGAACTCAGGGCCGTCCACGCATACGAACTTGGTCTCGTCGCCTATCGTAACCCTGCAGGCTCCGCACATGCCGGTACCGTCGACCATAATGGGGTTAAGGCTTACCTGAGTTGGAATTTTATGCGGCCGGGAAACTTCGCTAACGGCCCTCATCATTGGAATCGGACCGACACCGAGCACGAAGTCCACCTTGCATCCGTCGTCAATGAATTTCTGGAGTATCTGCGTGACGAAGCCGTGGTGCCCGTAGGAGCCGTCGTCGGTCGTAATGAAGAGCTCTGTGCTTACCTCCCTCATCTTCTCTTCAAGTATGAGGAGCTGTTTGTTCCTCGCGCCAATAATGGAGAAGACCTTGTTGCCCGCCTCCTTAAGCGCCTTGGCGATGGGAACGACCGGCGCTATGCCTATGCCGCCGCCAATACAGATGGCGGTGCCGAAATTCTCGATATGGGTCGGCATGCCGAGAGGACCGACGACATCCAGGATACTGTCCCCCTCCTCCATATTTCCGAGTATTTGCGTGCTCTTTCCGACCTCTTGAATAATAAGCGCTATCGTCCCCGCCTCGGCGTCGGATTCCATTATGGTTAAGGGTATCCTCTCGCCGGTCTCGATCATCCTTAACATAACAAACTGTCCGGCCTTATGCTTTTTTGCTATCTGCGGCGCGAGTACCTCAAAGAGATATACGGCGTGCGCCAACTCGACCTTCCTGGTTATCTTATACATTTAAAACTCCCCTGTTTCCCGAGCAATTATCCCTTCGCAAATAGAGACTTAATATTATATTATAACATCCTTTATTTTTCGGGGTCTACGCTTAAAATAGAGGCCGAACTCCACATTGCCCTTGGCCCCCTTTATGGAGCTTGTCGCCTCGCCAAGAAGCTCAAGCCCGATAGAAGCGGCATGCTCCTTTATAGATTCCACCACCCGTCGATGAACCTCAGGGTCCTTTACTATGCCGCCCTTTCCGACATCACCGCGCCCGGCCTCGAACTGGGGCTTTACGAGGGCTATCACCAAAGCGTCGTCTTTTAAAAACTCCATTACCTTATTAAGGACCAGCCTTAGAGAGATAAACGAGACGTCAATTACCGCAAGCTCAAGCTTCTCTTCGATCTTCTCAGGCTCAAGATAGCGGATATTTTGCCCTTCTATGACCGTTACCCTCTCGTCGTTCCTAAGGCCCCAGTCGAGCAGCCCCTTGCCGACATCAACGGCCCATACATGCGCCGCGCCGCTCTTTAACAGGCAATCGGTAAAACCGCCTGTCGAGGAACCGACGTCCATTACCTTAAAGCCGGTAACGTCAAGCGCGAATTCATCGAGGAAGCCTTGAAGCTTTACTCCACCGCGGCTTACAAAAGGGAGTTCTTTGGTAAGCGAAATTTCCGAATCGTTCTTTATCTCCGAGCCGGCCTTATCTACCACCCGGCCGTCGACGGTAACCCTGCCGGCCATTATGAGGGCCTTGGCCTTTGTCCTGCTCTTTACCAGCCCCCTGTCGACAAGGAGCTTATCGATTCGCGATCTTGTGTTCTTCTTCATTCGCGCCGGCAAGCTCAATGGCCGCCTTCTCAATACCGTCCGAGTCAAGGCCAAGCTCTGCTAAAAGTTCAGCTTGTGTGCCATGCTCCACAAATGAATCAGGAATCCCGAGTCTTTTAACTACCGCATGGACACCTCTGGATTCGAGCACCTCCAGGACGGCGCTGCCAAAGCCACCCTGAAGCGAGCCCTCCTCGACCGTCAAGATGCGCCCCGTCCTCACCGCCTCGGCCAGGATGGACTCCTCGTCCATGGGCTTAACAAAGCGGGCGTTTAGAACGCCGGCGTTAATACCCGCACCCTCAAGCCTCATCGCCGCTTTCAAGGCCTCACCTACCATCGTACCAAGGGCGATAATCGTCATGTCCGCGCCCTTTTTCAAAAGCTCGGCCTTTCCAAGAGGGATCTTCTCAAACGGGCCCCGCAAACCATCGCCCGAGGCCACACCGCGCGGATACCTGACCGATGTCGGCAGGGCATACTTCGTAGCAGAGTACAGAAGGTTTCTAAGCTCCTCATCATCTTTAGGGGCCGTTACCACCATATTCGGAATATGTCTTAAGTAGGCAATATCAAAAATGCCGTGGTGAGTGGGGCCGTCCGCGCCGACAATTCCGGCGCGGTCTATGGCTATGACTATCGGGAGCTTGTCGATGCAGATATCGTGTATGACCTCGTCGTATGCCCTTTGGAGAAATGTTGAATATATCGCGCAGACCGGCATAAAACCGGCCTTGCTAAGCCCCGCGGCGAATGTAATGGCGTGCTGCTCGGCAATGCCGACGTCAAAGAACCTTTCGGGAAATCTCTCTTCGAACTTGGAGAGCCCCGTTCCACCGGGCATGGCCGCGGTTATCGCCACGACCTTCTTGTTCTTCTCGGCGATATCGAGGAGCGCGTAGCTGAAGACATTCGTATAGGAGGTCTTGGTGGACTTTATTGCGGCCCCTGTCTCTCTGTCAAAGGGGCCGATCCCATGAAAGGTCGAGGGCTCGCTCTCGGCCGGAGCGTATCCCTTACCCTTCTTTGTAAGCACATGCAGGAGTATCGGCCCTTCAAGGCCGTCAAGGGTGCCTAAGGTCTCTACCAGCGCCTTTATGTCGTGGCCGTCTATTGGGCCTATGTAATGAAAACCGAGGCCCTCAAAGAGCATGCCCGGAGTCAGAAGCGTAATGAGCGAGTCCTCGGCCTTTCTTGCCATGCCCATAAGCTTCTCGCCTATCTTCGGCACAGAGCTTAAGAAGGTCTCGATCTCTTTTTTGAGCCTAGTGGCCAGCCGGCCCGTGATCTTCCGGCTTAGAAAGCTCGAGAGAGCGCCGACATTTTTGGAGATGCTCATCTCATTGTCGTTTAAAAGGACTACCATGTCCTTTTTAATATGGCCAGCCTGATTTAGCCCCTCAAAAGCGAGCCCCGCTGTTAGAGAGCCGTCGCCTATGACGCTTATTACCTTATAATCGTCTCCAGCCAGATCCCTGGCAGCCGCCACACCAAGCGCCGACGAGATAGATGTCGAAGAGTGGCCCGCTATAAATGTATCAAAGGGGCTCTCGTTGGGTTTTGGAAATCCGCTTATGCCGTCCTTTTGCCTGAGCGTTTTAAATGAATCCCTCCTGCCGGTGATGATCTTATGGGGATAGGCCTGATGGCCGACATCCCAGATGATCTTGTCTCTTGGGGTCTCTAGCGCGTAATGGAGCGCAATGGCTATCTCGACGGCGCCTAAACTTGAGGCGAGATGGCCGCCGGTCACCGAGACCGCGTCAACTATAAACTCCCTCAACTCCTCGGCGTAGAGGCTAAGCTCCTCGATGGAAAGCTCCTTCAGATCCTCGGGGCTATCTACTCTATTTAGGAATTTTGCTTCCATAATCACCTGATCTCAATTAGATTAAGGGCGCGCCTTGCGCTCAGCCCTTTCTCTCTACAATAAAGCCTGCTATCATCCTTAACGGCTCTGCCGCCTCCGCAAAGCATGATAGCGAATCCACGGCCCTCTCTACAAACTCAGTGGCCCTCCTCTTTGACTCCTCAACACCCAGGAGAGCCGGGTATGTCGCCTTATGGCGCGATTCATCAGCGCCGACCGCCTTTCCGGTCTCTTTTGTATCACCCGTAACATCCAGTATATCATCGGCAATCTGAAAGGCGAGCCCTATTGACTTACCGTAACTACTAAGCGCGTCGAACTGCTCGCCGGTCGCGTTGCCGAGTATCGCTCCGCACCTTAACGCGCTCAACATCAACGTGCCGGTCTTAAGAATATGTATCTTTTGAAGCTCCGGAAGGGTGACCTCAGCTCCCTCACCCTCTATATCAGCCATCTGGCCGCCGATCATACCGGACGAGCCCGCACCGTGAGCCACCTCAAAGATCACTCTCAAGAGACGCCCCTTATCCATCCCCTTAAGAGAACTCTCGGCGATCATCTGAAAGGCCAGTGTCAAGAGCGCGTCACCAGCGAGAATTGCCGTCGCCTCGTCAAACTTCTTGTGGCACGTAGGAACCCCGCGCCTTAGATCGTCGTCGTCCATCGCGGGCAGATCATCGTGTATCAACGAATAGGTATGGATACACTCAAAGGCGCAGGCCGTGTTGATTGCCCCTGTACCTCGCCCCCCAACGGCCTCGAAGGCACTAAGAACCAGGATCGGCCTAAGCCTCTTACCGCCGGCAAAGAGGCTGTAGCGCATGGCGCTATGAACCCTTGCGGGATAACGGTCCTCAGGCGGCAGGAGAGCGTCAAGGGCCTCATTTACTAACGCGGCCTTCTCCTTTAAATATAGGTCCAGATCCAAGCACGCCTCACAAACTTCAAAACAAGAATAATATAGCTAAATCACCCTGAAATTCTACCAAAATACAAATCCGATTACAAGCAAACAGCCCACTGACACCACTATAATAAAAGAGACCCCGGAGCAGTGATGCTCCGGGGTCTTTTAAAAGTTTTCGTTAGATTTTCAGGCGGGGTAGGATTTACTCTTCTCCACCGGCCTTCGTTACATTTGAGGCCTGCGGGCCTTTGGGGCCTTCTGTAACCTCAAACTCCACCTCTTCACCCTCCTTTAACGTCTTAAAACCCTCGCCGGAGATTGCTGTATAGTGAACAAAAACGTCTTCCCCGGACTCCTGTTGGATAAAACCAAAACCCTTAGTGTCGTTAAACCATTTAACCGTGCCTCTTGCCATTACTACTTCTCCTTTCGTGATACGCTTTTAAACGCAATAAAGGCCGTGGAAGGTTTTCTTTGACTTTCCACGGCCCGACAATGATCTACCAACATCAAAGAAAAGATTTAAAAATATATTTCTAACTTATAGCACAGGCTAACAAGGAAAACAAGCCGTGTCAAGTCTTTTTTATATGCTGAAGAAAAGAAAAAGTTTAAGCGTATCGCTATCTTACAAGCTCATCGAGGCGCACAAGCCCTATGCCCTCCCTTTCAAAATCAGCCTCCTTTTCTATCAGCACGCTGATCGTCTCCGAATGCGGATGGCCTATGCCTATTGCCGTGCCATTTTTTTTCGCAAGACTGATAAGCTCTTCGATCTGCCCCCGTATATACTCTTTGTCCTGAACATTATCCAGAAAGACGCTTCTGGACGCGGTCTTAACGCCCATCTTTCGAGCGAGCTTTTCTCCAACGGACTTGCTGGTGGTCTTGGAATCGAGAAAGAATACTCCCCTCTCCTTGACCGTGCCTATGACCACCTTCATCAGAGCCTCGTCCTCGGTAAACCTCGACCCCATATGGTTATTAATGCCGATAGCATGAGGCACGCTATCGAGGCCGCCAAGAATAGCGCTACGCACCTCTTCTCCCGTCATGCTCATCAGGAGAGCGCCCTCGCCAGGGTTATGCTTCTCTAAATTTTGCGGCTCCATCGGAAGGTGCAGGATCACGTTCCAACCCCTCTCATGCGTCTGCTCGGCAATGGCCTTCGAGTCTTTCAAATGCGGGAGTATCGCGATATTAATAGCGGCTTCCAACTCTTGAAGCTCTCTCAATTTAGAGATATCGCGCCCCATATCATCTATGACTATGGCGACTTTATACTTATAGTCTGGAAGCGGGGGAGGGATCTTAATAGCCGGAGGGGGAGGGGGTTTGGGAATATCCTTTATTATCGCTACCTTATCCGGCCTGGAACTGCGGTCAAGAAATTTGTCTACTAAAAAAAAGGCCGCGGCGCCGAGAATAAAGACTCCGACCATGACCGCGGCTATTACATAGGGGGAGGTTTGTAACTTTATCTCCCTCTTTTTCTTCTTTGGTTTACCTTTTATCTTCGGCATATCCTAGCAAGCCTCAAAAAGAGAGGCTTTAAAAGAGCCCGGGTAATACGGCCTAAAGCTCTTCACTTTCAGGCGCAAGGCTAGCCGACCTCCTTCATGGTCCCCTTGTAGACATGCCAACTCTTTAGATACTCTAGCGCCCTGTCAAGCTGGAGATCCTCTTTCTCCTCCTCTTTCTCAAAGCCGTCCTCATCGAGTTCAACCTTCTTCATCTTCTTATGCTTGGACTTCTTCTTTGCGGCTTTCTCTTCTTCCTCTTCCCCATCTCCCTTGAGATGCCCTTCAAGGTCTATTTCCTTGACATATTCAAACTTATCCTCGCCCACTTTTATATCCGGCTCAATGCCCTTTGCCTGAATAGATCTGCCAGAGGGCGTATAATACTTCGAGGTCGTAAGCCTGACGGCCGAACCGTCGGAGAGCGGTAGAATTGTCTGCACAGAGCCCTTACCGAATGTCTGTGTGCCGAGGATCACTCCCCTTTTATGATCCTGCAGAGCGCCCGCTACGATCTCGGAAGCGCTGGCTGAACCGCCGTTGACTATAACGATTATGGGGTAGTCGGAATGCGTGCCGCTCTTTTGCGCCGAGAACTCCATATCCTGTCCCGGTGCCCTACCCTTTGTATAGACGATCAAACCTTCTTCCAAGAACTTATCCGATACGATGACGGCCTGCTGCAGGAGCCCGCCGGGGTTGTTTCTAAGGTCTAGCACAAGCCCTTTTAGCCCTCCATTGGCACCCTCAAGCTCATCAAGGGCCTTTTCCAGGTCGTTACCGGTCTTTGACTGAAACTGCGTAATGCGTATATAGCCGTAGCCCTCTTCGAGCGACCTGTATTTTACGCTCTTTATCTTTATAACGGCACGGATAATGGTAAAGGCCCTCGGCTCCTCAAAGCCCTTCCTCATGATCGAGATATTCAAGGGGGTGCCCTTCCTGCCCCTCATAAGCTTTACCGCCTCCATCAGCCCCATATCCTTGGTGCTCTTGCCCTCAATCTCCACTATCCTGTCCCTGGCCTTTAGCCCCGCCCTGAAAGCCGGCGTATCCTCTATAGGAGAGATTATGGACAGCCTGTCGTTTCTCATACCAATTTCAATGCCAATGCCCCCAAAACTCCCCTTTGTATCGACCTGCATCTCCTTGTATTCCTCGGGAGTGAGAAATGACGAATGCGGATCAAGCCCGCGTAGCAGCCCCTTGACGGCACTATAGACGATCTCCTTTGTCTCCACCTCGTCTGTATAGCTCTCTTCCACTATATTTACGACGTCGGTGAAGATCTTGAGGCTCTCGTAGGCATCTACAGAGACCGCGCTTACCCTGTTGGAGGCCGTCCATAAGGCGAGCGTAAAGATAACCGCAATAGAAACCCCTATTAAAATTTTTGAAACCAATGCTCTCTTCTGCATATATAAATTTCTCCGAAACAAATAAAGTAGCGGACCGTCAAGGAAAGGAGAGAGAGAAAAACCTCTCCCGACCTTACCCTTGGCCATAGCCTAATAGGCCCAATAACGGCTCTTAAGCCAATAGTATATCAAAAATAAAGAAAAATTTCCCAAAAAAAAGAGATAGGCCCGGGCCTATTCACCTCTATTTCAAGGCGAACCAAGGAGCAGGGTCTCTTGGGACCCCTCCTTCGCGCACCTCCAGATAGAGCCCGGCCACTCCGTCGGTGCCGGAATCCCCGACAAGCGCTATCACCTCACCCTCCTTGACCCTGCTGCCGCGCTCTTTTAATACCTTGAAGAGGTGGCCAAAGAGGGTGTAGAACCCGTCACCGTGACCTACTATCATCACCTGCCCGTAGCCCTTGAGCCAACCCACATAGGCCACACGCCCGTCGTAAACGCACTTTACCTCGTCGCCGAATTTCGCTTTTATCCGAATACCGTTATTAAAGGTTATTGTATTGTATTTGGGATGTTTTACCCTGCCGTAGCTTGATACCACCTGCCCATTTACCGGCATCTTGAGTATTCCCTTTTTAAGAGCGAAACCGCGATGCTTAACCCTGCCCGGCTTACCTTCCCTTAGCTTCTCGATGAGTTCCGTAAGCTCGCCTGCCGCCCCCTTCAACTCTTTTACAAGCCTCTTCTGCCTGTCCTTAGCCTGCCTCGTTTTCCGCAAAAAACTCTGCCTCGCTTGTCTCTCCCTCTTTGCGATATCCTCTTTCTGCTTGTAGGCCAGATAGACCCTCTCTTTCTTTCTTCTAAGGGCCTCTAACTTTTCCTGCTCCGCGTTCAAGGCATTATAATTCGCCTGAACGTCCTCTATAAGGCTCAAATCCGAATCCATTATCAGATTCATATACTTGTGCCTTCTTCCCAGATCCTCGGTGCTGACAGAGCTAAAGAGCACCCTTACCGCTCCTCCGCTCTTTATCATATATATCGCCCTGAGCCGGCTCTTAAGCCTCGCGTTCAGCTCTATGCGCTGTGCGCTTAGTTTGGCGAGCCTCTCTCTGGCCACTTTTGTACGAACCTCGGTAGCCTTTAACTCTTCACGAAGCCTTCTTACGTCAAGCCTGACGGCGTTTATCTTCTTGTTGATTTCACTAAGCTCTGAGAGTATTGACGTCTCCTTGACGCTTAACCCCTCGATCGACTTCGTCCCCTCCCTTACCCTCTTATTTATATCTTCAAGGTTCTTCTCCTCCTTAACGACCTCCCTGGAAGAGCCACCCGCGGAGCTTGCCGGCACGACCCTGATGCCGATGATTGCCACAGCCAGAAGTAGCGCAATAAAAAAGACTCTTTTTTTATTCGGGACAAAGATCATAGTCTCTCTCTTAATAGACGCGCGGCATAAGAGCTCTCACTCCTGTGGTTTTAAAAACTTGCCAAGCGAGAGAAGGCTCCCCAGAGTACCCATAAGAATGCCGGAGAGAAGAAGTAAGCCGAGCAGCGAATATACGTTAAACGGGTTTTCCACGACAAAGCTGAAGTAAAGCGGAATCTTTATGACAAAGAAGTACTGACAAAGAAAGAGCATACCCATCGCCAGGATCCCGCCGAGGACACCCAATATAAAACCCTCGATCAGATAAGGCACCTTGATAAATGTATCCGAGGCCCCTATAAGCCTCATGACCTCTATCTCCTGCTTTCTGGAATAGATAGTCAGCCTGATGGTATTTGATACTATGAATAACACAGCCGCCCCTAGAAAAACGGCAGCAAAGAGGGCTACGATCTGCAGGAAACTTAAGAGCGAGGAGAGCTTCGCGAGCCACTCCTGACCGTATTGAACCTCTTCAACCCAGCTAAAATCCCTGATAACCTCAACTATACTCTGGATCCTCTCGGGGTCCCTGAACTCCCGGGCGACCTTTATCTCAAAAGAGGAGGGCAGAAGCGTGGACTCTACGCCCTCGAATATCGCGTCATGCCCCTTGAGCTCTTCTTTTAGAATACCGAGCGCTTCATCTTTGGAAACGTACTTAACATCCTCAACTCCGCTTTGTCCCTCAACGATCCCTTTTAGGCGCTCAACCTCGCCGCCACCGGAAAGAGCGTCGGCCCTCAGGTATGCGACTATATGGGTACGCTCCCCCCAACCGCCTACCACTGCGTTCAGGTTTACGAAGACGATCATAAATAGAGCGAAGATAGCGAGAGAGAACCCCATGGTAAGCGAACTCAGTATCGTTGTCCAGAGGTTCTCCCTGATATTGATGTAGGCATCGGAAGAGGCGTAATAGAGCTTTAAAGAAGCGCTCATTGATCGACCAGCCTCCCGTTTTTAAGCGCGATCGTCCTCTTGTGGAACATATCAAGCAGTAATTTGTCGTGGGTAGCCACCAGTACGGTAGTGCCCTGGTTGTTGACCTCCTGGAAGAGCTCCATCGTCTCTATGGCGAGCTTCTGGTCCAGGTTGCCCGTGGGCTCATCGGCAAGCAGAATGACCGGCTCCCTGATTATGGCCCTGGCAATGGCCACCCTCTGCTGTTCTCCGCCCGAGAGTGTTAGAGGCATAAAGTTCGCGCGGTGCTGTATCCTCAAGTAGGTAAGTGTCTTCATAACCCTCCTTGTGATCTCCGAGGGGCTGACCCCGGCGATCTTCAAGGCAATGGCCACGTTTTCAAAGACCGTCTTTGCAGGAAGGAGCTTAAAGTCCTGAAAGACAAAGCCGACCCTGCGCCTGAAGTACGGCATCTGCTTTGGCGGTATCTTCTGGTAGTTTCTACCCTCCACTATCATCTGCCCCCCGGTCGGCTCCAGGGTGGCGCAAATAAGCTTTAGTAGCGTTGTCTTTCCCGCACCGCTGGGGCCGGTAATAAAGACAAACTCCCCCTTTTTTATATGGAATGAGACATCGATGAGCCCCGGCGTGGAGCCCGCATAACTTTTGGATAGATGGAAGAGTTGAATCATAAGGGTAATTCCGGACTTATCCGGCTTTAAATCGCGCTACATTTTATCAAGGTTTATCAAACCCTGTACTACGCGGCGATCATGTTTATTTAATACAGACGGTGCCCGGAGGGAAATGACCGTATATAAACATTATCCCAATTGCATAAGGGCATGTCAACAGACTAGTGTGATTTTCACGCCTGGCACAGCTTTTAGCCCTACCAGGCTTTAAGAAACGCGGCAAGAGCGAATATCCATCCGGATGATACGGCAAAAAGGCGGACAAAGAAATACCGGGGATCAACTTTCTTGATCCCCGGTAAAAAGATGGCGGGGCCGACGGGACTCGAACCCGCGCCCTCCGGCGTGACAGGCCGGCGTTATAACCAACTTAACTACGGCCCCCAAGGTGCTCTATTGATTGACAAACCCGGCTTGAAATATCGAAGGGCTATAGGCATACAAACGGGTAACAAAAGATCACCCGGCCACAAAAGTTGTAAATGTCATACCCAAAGAGAACTAAGCGACAGGATGCTATCTACAGGTTATGTAGAGCCAATGGTAGGCGGAACAGGGCTCGAACCTGTGACATCAGCCTTGTAAGGGCTGCGCTCTACCAACTGAGCTACCCGCCCGTAAAATACCTGCTACCTTACAGCGTCCTTCAAACCCTTGCCGGCCTTGAACTTCGGTACTGTGGCGGCAGGAATATTGATCTCCGCTCCGGTCTGGGGGTTACGTCCGACTCTGGCCTTCCTGTTGGAAACATCAAATGTGCCGAAACCAACCAGGGTTACCGGGTTGCCCTTCTTCAAAGACTTTTTGACGGTATCGGTGAAACTGTTCAGCGCCCTCTCGGCATCCGCCTTGGTAAGGCCGGTATCATTTGCAATCTCTTCAACAAGCTCGCTCTTTGTCATAAATACTCTCCTCTCAAAATTATTTTATTACTCTTCCAGAATTGAAATAATCTCTCTTCTCCCCCCACTCTCTACTTCTTACTCTCCACTCTCTACT
>CBDVCO010000039.1:0-15406 GCA_965372515.1 uncultured bacterium
CCTATCGGTATGTGAGGCGGATGTCCTGTAGGTATATCTCCACTCATGGCTTTTTTCTCCTTATCTCTATGAATTTAGAACTACTTGTTGTAATAATCAGCCGCCAATCAGCCAAGCACCTTAGCGGCATCTTTAGCGAAATACGTGAGTATCAGATCGGCCCCGGCCCGCTTGATGGAGGTAAGCGATTCCATCATGGCCCTCTCCCCGTCTATCCATCCCTTCTCCTCGGCCGCCTTTATAATGGAGAACTCCCCGCTGACATTATAGGCCGCTACCGGATATCCGGTCTCGTCCTTAACGCGCCTTATGATATCGAGATACGGCAGGGCGGGCTTGACCATCAGGATATCGGCGCCCTCTTGAATATCAAGCATTACCTCACGCAATGCCTCGTCACTATTGGGCGGGTCCATCTGGTAGGAACGCCTGTCGCCGAACTCAGGGGTGCTCTCAGCGGCGTCCCTGAACGGGCCGTAGAAGGCGCTTGCGTACTTGGCGGCGTAGCTCATGATCGGGATGTCAGTAAAGCCTGATGTGTCGAGTATCGAGCGGATGGACTTTACCCTGCCGTCCATCATATCAGATGGCGCGACCATGTCGGCACCGGCCTCGGCATGCGAAAGGGCCTCTTTGGCGAGGAGTTCAAGCGTCGCGTCGTTGTCAACATCCCCATTTTTTATGATACCACAGTGCCCATGCGAAGTATACTCGCACATACAGACATCCGTGATGACGACCATCTCAGGGACGGCGTCTTTTATGGCCTTAATAGAGCTCTGCACAGGGCCGCCCGGGTCGAACGCGCTTGAGCCGGTCTCGTCCTTCTCTTCCGGTATGCCGAATAAGATCAGGGCCGGAACCCCTAGCGAATAGAGCTCTTTGGCCTCTTTGACGATGTTATCGACAGAGAGTTGAAATTGGCCCGGCATGGAGGCGATCTCTTTTCTGACCCCCTTGCCGTAGATCGCGAAGAGCGGTTGTATGAGATCGTCGGGCGATAAATTTGTCTCCCGGAGCATCCTTCTTATCGTCTCGGTTTTCCTTAGCCTTCTCGGCCTGTAGATCGGGAATTCCATTTTAAACACCCCTCTCTAAAAGGTTTATTCACTGCGCTCTAAAGTAATTCTCCATCTCTTGAGCGAGCGCCGGAACAGTATAATCGCTCGGCATAATATCGACATCCATGCCAAAGCTGCTCGCGGTATCGGCGGTAATGGGCCCGATACATGCGACCCGGCATCTCTTTAAGATCTTCGGCAGGTTCGCCCTGCCGAAGATCTTAACAAAGTTCGTCACGGTCGAGCTTGATGTAAAGGTAACGACGTCTATAAGCCCCTTGTTGAACTCCTTTGCATATGCGTCTGCGCCTTTTTTAGGAGCTATTGTCCTGTAGGCAGTCCTTACGTCTATACTCCCGCCAAGCCGCTTGATCTCTTCAGGCAGGATCTCTCTGGCAAGCTCAGCCCTTGGAAGCAGGAACTTTTTACCCTTTATTCTCCTGGCCCCTAAACTCTTTAAAAGGGCCTCGGCCCTGAATTCTTTTGGAACGATATCGACCTTAATGTTTTGGGCCTCTATCAGCGCGGCGGTCACCTGGCCAATGGCGCAAATCTTAACTCCCTTAAGCTCTCTAACGTCAAAGCCGAGTTTATAGAGGCGGTCGAAAAAAAACTTTACCCCGTTTACGCTCGTAAGCAAAAGGTAGTCGTAGGTGGAGAGTTTTTTTATCGCCCTGTCCAGCCCGGCGTAGCTCTCGGGGCCGACGATCTTGATCGTCGGGAACTCTATCGGCTCGGCGCCCATATCCCTCAAGAGCTCGGAAAAACTCCCGGCCTGCTCGCTCGTTCGCGTTACAAGTACTCGCCTGGCGAATAGCGGCTTTGTCTCAAGCCAGTCCAGTTTTTTCTTTAACTCAACGACCTTTCCGACTACAAGTATAACCGGCGAGGTTATTTTATTCTCTACAGCCAGCCCCGCGATATTATCTAGCCTGCCGGTAACCGTCTTTTGCCCGGGCAAGCTCCCGTTCATCACGAGGGCCGCGGGGGTATTTGCCGCCTTTCCGTTCTTTATAAGGCGCTTTGCGATAAGCTCCAGATTCCTTCGCCCCATGAGGACTACGAGGGTAGCGAAGGTTCCGAGCGCCTTCCACTCCCGGGGCAACTTCTGCTCAACCGCGTCCTTGTGTCCTGATATTATTGCTATGGAAGACGAATGCTCAACGTGGGTAAGGGGAATACCGGCGTAAGCAAGTGCCGCCGACGCGCTCGTTACCCCGGGGATTATCTCAAAGGGGATGCCCTCCTCAGAGAGCATCTCAGCCTCCTCACCGCCCCTGCCGAATACAAAAGGGTCGCCGCCCTTAAGCCTGACTATGGTCTTACCCGCCCTGGCCTTCTTTATTAAAAGCGCGTTTATCCTCTTCTGGTTTATGGTCTCCTTGCCGCCCTTCTTGCCGACAAATATCAACTCGGCCTTTGGGCTCGCAAGCTCTAAAAGTTCCTCATTACAAAGGAGATCGTATACTACACAGTCGGCAAAGCCGAGCGCTCTGGCGCCCTTAAGCGTAATAAGCGACTTATCTCCCGGCCCCGCGCCGGTCAGATATACCTTGCCAATCTTCATTGACTATTAATCCTTTGGTAAGGCCACGTCGTAAAGTTCGCTAAGTATCTCGTGCGCCCCGTTTTTAAGTAGCCTCTCGGCAAGTTCCACGCCAAGCTCCTCGGCGCCCTCGACCGGGCCGCTGATGGCGTCCTTAATTATGCGCTTACCGTCAACGCTGGCGACAAGCCCTGTTAGCTTCACAACCGAATCATCCACCGTACCGAAGGCCGCAATAGGGACCTGACAGCCTCCCTCAAGGCGGCCAAGGAGCGCCCTCTCGGCGGTTACGGCGATAGAGGTTTCACGGTGGTCAAAGAAGCTAACGAGTTCGTTGGTATCATCGTCATCGACCCTCGTCTCAATACCGAGCGCGCCCTGGCCTATGGCCGGGAGCATCACGTCCGGGTCGATATACTCGGTAATACGCTTTGCCCAGCCGAGTCTCCTAAGCCCCGCTCCCGCCAGTATTATAGCGTCGTACTCGCCCTCTTTGACCTTCCTTAGCCTGGTGTCGACATTGCCCCTCAGGTCCTCTATCTTAAAGTCCGGCCTTAAGGCCAACAACTGCGCCTTCCTCCTAAGGCTCGACGTTCCGACTACGGCGTCGGGCTTAAGCTCCGCAAGTTTAAGGCCCGGCTCATGAGAAATAAGAGCGTCCCTCGGGTCCTCTCTCTCGGTAATCGCTCGAAGATGTAGCCCCTCGGGAAAAAACGTCGGCACGTCCTTCATGGAATGTACCGCAAGGTCGGCGTCCTTCCTTAAAAGCGCCTCCTCGATCTCTTTGGTAAAGAGCCCCTTACCGCCGACTTGGGCAAGCGGGACATCGGTTATCTTATCCCCGGTGGTCTTTATCTTTAAAAGCTCGACCTCGATATCCGGATATTTTTTCTCAAGCTCGCTCTTTACCCACTCGGCCTGCCAGAGGGCAAGCATGCTGCCTCTTGTTGCTACCGTTATCTTCTTCAATATCTTCTGCCTTTCCGTAATCTCAATCTTTAAATTTTATAATAGAGAAAACTAATCTTCGTCGCCCTCGGCATTATTCATAGCGGCCTTCTTCACCTCTTCCATCGACCCTTCGAGGTCAAAAAGCTTTTGCGCCGCCGCGATATAAAAATCGCCCTCCACATTATGGGCCTCTTTCTTAAGATGCGTAACAGGGGCGTGGAGCGCCTTATTGATAATAGCCGAAGTAAGGGAATTTAGGACCTTCTTCTGCTTATCCGTTAGATCTGGCATCTGCGAGAGCGCCTTCTCAAGCTCCCCTCTCCTTATCTCTTCGAAATTCCTCTTCAAGGCGACGATGGTCGGCACCACGTCCAGAGACTTTACCCATTTATAAAAATTCGTAATCTCTTCCGTTATAATCTTTTCGGCCTCGCCCGCCTCCTTGGCCCTTTCGTTCAGGTTCGACTCCACCACGCCCTGAAGGTCGTCTATGTCGTAGACATAGGCGCCGTCTACGTTGTTTACCAGCGGGTCGACATTCCTCGGCACCGATATATCTATAAAAAACATAGGTTTATAATGGCGCTCCTTCATTACCGCCTCTATCATATCGGGCTTTATAATGAACTTCGGCGCGGCGGTTGAGGCAATTACAATATCAACATCCTTTAAGACGTGCGGAAACTCTCTTAGCATAATGGGCTTGCCGTCAAAATCTTTCGCCAGATTGACCGCGCGCTCGAAGGTCCTGTTGGTCACCATGATATCTTTCACGCCGCTATTTATGAGATGCTTTGCCGCCAGCTCCGCCATCTCGCCCGCGCCTATGAGCATGGCGATCTTGCCTGTAAGGTCAGAGAATATTTTCTTTGCAAGCTCGACCGCGGCGAAACTTATCGAGACGGCGTTCGCGCCGATATTGGTCTCGGTCCGTATCCTCTTGGCAACGCTGAAGGTCTTGTGGTAGAGCTTGTTTATAATTACTCCCGCGGTATTAAAATGGACCGCGTTTCCAAAGGCGTCCTTTACCTGCCCGAGTATCTGCGGCTCGCCCATGACCATACTGTCAAGTCCCGCCGATACCCTAAAGAGATGCGTTACGGCTTCCTCGCCCTGATGGACGTAAAGGTGCTCGTCTAACTCTTCGAGCGGTATGTCGTGAGAATCGGAGAGAAAGCGCTTCAGTTCCCAGGTGCCCCGCGATATATCGTCCGAGACGGCCGTTACCTCGACCCTGTTGCAGGTGGAGAGGATGACGGCCTCGTTCAGGGTATAGGAATTGACGAGCTTCTTGAGGTAGTCGCCTACTTCCTCGTGCGGAAACGAGAGCTTCTCCCTGATGCTTAGCGGCGCTGACTTGTGGTTCAATCCTACTATAACGATATTCATATCAATATCCTAATCGGCATATCCGTGCGCCCCTCCGAGCACTATATTAATAATAATAAAGGTGCTGATGAGCGTTAAAAATGCCGCGATCGAGAGCATAGCGGCCTTTCTCCTTCGCCAGCCCGAAGTGAGCCTTCCGTGCAAAAGCGCGGCGTAGAGGAACCATGTAATCAAGGACCATACCTGCCTGTGCTTCCACATCCAGTAGGTGCCGAGTGAGTGCTGCGACCATATGGCGCCGGTAATGATGCCGAGCGTCAGGAGCGGAAAGCCGTAAGAGAGGCACCTGTAGCTAAGCTCGTCTATCAACTCCAGCGAGGGCAAAAGATAGTAGAGCCCCTGGACCTTGCGCTTTTTTAGATAGCGGTCCTGGATCAGATACATTACGCCGAGAAAAAAGGCCATTGCAAAGCACGCGTTACCGAGAAAAGCCACGAAGATATGAAAGGGCAGCCAGTAGCTCTCAAGGACCGGAGAGAGCGGCACGATATCTCCCGGGAGAAAAGAGGCGGCTATCATCAAAAATAGCGCAAAAGGGGTAACAAAAGCGCCGAGCACCGGCACCCTGTATTTAAAGAGTATAAAGATAAAGAAGCCGATCGTGACCCATGCGAAGAATATGAGAGATTCATGCATGCTGGTCGCCGGGGTCCTCCCTGCGACGATCCAGCGGGTAGCTATGGCCAGAGTGTGGACCCCGAAGCCGCCGATCATCAGGTACATACCGGCCTTAACAAACCTATCGCTATGCGTAACCAGGTAAGCCACATAGACAAGCGTGCTAAGGAGGTAGAAAGCAACGGTTATGTAAAGCAGGATCGCACCCAAAGCGTCACTCCTTAATACCAGCACCCAAAGAGGCGAGAGAGTAGCCCCGCCCGAGGATGGAGATCAAGAGTTTGTCAAGCTCACTTATTGAACCGGAGCGTAATAGTTCCGGGATACCGGAGACGAATAATTCTGTAAGCAATCTTTTCTTTTTATCATATTTCCGTTTATCTTTCAATAACTTATTCCTTATCGCACCGAGTATCTCCACATACTCCGCGTACTCAGGGCCGTAGTTTTTCTCTAGTTCGATCCTTAGTTCCCTGGCTAGGGCCGGACACTTCGCGCTGGTGGAGACGGCTATCTTTAGTTCGCCCCTCTGGACGAGAGATGGCACGATAAAATCGCAGAGCGCGGGGTCGTCGGCGACATTTACTATCGCGCCGACACGTCGAGCTTCACTCGACACCAGAGTATTTACAGCTTTAGATGACGACGCGCTTATTACGAGAAAAAAACCCTCAAGCATGCCCGGCTTAAAACGCCTCTTTACGTGAACAAGCTTGCCAGCCTCAGAAAGCCTCAAAAGCCCCTTTGCAAGCTTCGGGCTAATGACCGTAACGCTCGCGCCCGCGTCAACGAGGCTCAAAACCTTACGCTCGGCCACAGCTCCGCCGCCGACCACTGCGCAGGGCCTATCTGTTAAATCTAAAAAGAGCGGGTAATAGGTCATCTCTACATCACCTCAAAATAGGCCTGTTGGACTCTATTGTACTATAGAATAGGTTAATAATAGCATATTTATTACGGACTTGGTCTTAAGAGAGCATTAAAAAAAATTTATGAAACCCTGAGCTCAAGCATACGCCTCAGAGGGGCACAGTGTGCCTAAAATTTAGGCACTTTCAGGCCAACCAACAAAACTCTAGATTCTAAGATACTGTAATATATGGGTTTTATTGAATGGCACGGGACTTGCTATATATTAATGATAACGCAAATAGCTTGACGCGACACCAAGGAGGAAGGATCGATGATGGACAAAACACGGAAAGAACTGGTGGTAATCGGAAACGGCATGGCCGGCGTGGCCACTGTGGAAGAAATTCTAAAGCTCGATTCCGAAAGATACAATATAAGCATATTCGGCAAGGAGGCCCTTCCAAACTACAATCGCGTACTCCTCGGTGACCTGCTGACAGAGGAAAAGAGCGTAGAGGATATAACCCTTAATTCTTTAGAGTGGTACAAAGAGAACCGGATAACCCTCTACGCCGGATGCCCGGCCGTAAGTATTGACAGGCACAGGCGCAAGGTCATAGGAGAGGACGGCACGGAGACCGATTACGACACGCTGATACTGGCGCTTGGCTCTAAGCCCATACTCCCGCCAATACCCGGCATAGAAAAAGACGGGGTAGTGAGCTTTCGTGAGATCAGCGATTGTAAAGAGATTCGCTCTCGCTCCAAAAAAGGCGCAAAGGCCGCGGTCATAGGCGGCGGGCTCTTGGGCCTTGAGACCGCCAGTGCCCTTAAGACCCTCGGCATGGAGGTGAGCGTCGTCCATCTTATTGACAGGCTGATGGAGAGGCAACTCGATAGCGTGGCGGCAGCGTATCTGGCCGAGGATCTAGAGGCTCAGGGACTACGTATCCTGCTCGAAAAGGAGACCGTTGAGATCACGGGTAACGGCCGTGTCGAGGGGCTTAGGTTCAAGGATGGTGAAACTCTCGACGTTGATATGGTCGTCATGGCCATCGGCATAACCCCTAATAAGGAACTCGCAGAAGCCTCCGGCATATACTGCGAACGTGGTATCGTGGTAAGCGACATCATGCAGACATATGACCCGGCCATATACGCGATCGGCGAATGCGTCCAGAACAGGGGCGAGACCTTCGGCCTTGTAGCGCAGGTCTTCGACCACGGACGCGTGCTCGGCAACCATCTGGCCGGTGACGGACGGCTCGCCTTCAAGAACAGGCCCGTCTCCATGAGACTCAAGGTCCCGGGCATCGATCTCTACTCAGGCGGGAAGATCACTGAGCGTGACGATGTAGAGACGATTACATACAAGGACGACGGAGCGAGGAGTTACAAGAAACTCTATCTCAGAGATAACAGGATCGAAGGCGTACTCCTCTACGGGGATATCGTCGACGGCCCAAGGCTATTCCAGCACCTGCTTGACGCTGACGACATCACGGAGAGACGAAGAGAGATACTCTACGGCGAGACAAGGGGAGACGCGGCCATATCCGTTACCTCTATGCCGGACGAGACGATAGTCTGCGGCTGTAACGGTGTCACAAAGGGCGATATCACAGAGGCCATCAAGGCCAAAGGGCTCTTCTCGCTAGCGGACGTAACGAGGGAGACAAAGGCGGGCGGCTCTTGCGGGGGGTGCTCGGGTGTGGTGGAGCGTATTCTGGAATCCGTACTCGGAACAAACTTTGAAGCGGGCGAAGAGACAAAGAGCGTCTGTGCGTGCACGAAATATACGAGAGAGGATATCATAAAGAATATCCGCGAAAAAGAACTCCACTCCGTAGGTGCGGTTATGGAAACGCTTGGCTGGGAGACGGTCGGGTGCGAAGAGTGCAGGCCCGCTATAAACTACTACGTCTCCATGCTCTGGCCCCTGGAGAGCATTGACGACCCGACTTCCCGGCTCATAAACGAAAGGACGCACGCGAACCAGCAAAAAGACGGCTCCTTCTCCGTGGTCCCGAGGATCTACGGCGGGGTGACAACTCCCCGGGAACTCAAAAGGATAGCCGAGGTGGCAATGAATAACTCCGTGCCGCTCGTAAAGATCACCGGCGGCCAGCGCATAGACCTTTTAGGTATCGAACAGGATCGGCTGGCCGGAGTCTGGAAAGAGCTGGATATGCCCTCGGGCTTTGCATACGCTAAAGCCGTAAGGACGGTAAAGACCTGCGTGGGAGAAAAGTTTTGCAGGTTCGGCACCCAGGACTCCATGGCCCTGGGGATAAAGCTCGAAAAACTCCTGGAGGGGCTCTGGATGCCTGCCAAGGTAAAGCTCGCGGTCAGCGGATGCCCGAGGAACTGCGCGGAATCGAGCATCAAGGACGTAGGCATAGTCGGCGTGAAGGGCGGCTTCAATATCTATGTCGGCGGAAACGGGGGGACAAACCTCAGGGGCGGCGATAAACTCTGCACAGTAGAGACCGAAGATGAGGTAATCGCTATTACCAGCGCGTTCCTGCAACTCTACAGGGAAGAGGCCGATTACGCTGAGCGTTGCTCCAAATGGGTCGAGCGCGTCGGGCTAAAAACAATTAAAAATGCGATACTCGAAAACCCGGAAAACAGTAAAGCACTGAACACCCGCCTAAAAATTGCGCTTATGACTGTAACAGAACCGTGGGCTGAGCGCGTATCGAAAGAAAGCACCGGCGGGGTCAGCGCCCGGAAAGCCCTTTAAAATCCGCGCCTGAGGGGCTCTGGAAGACCCTCAGGTCGAACTCCGGCACAACGGCGAGGACATGGTCGAAGATATCGGCCTGGATGGCCTCGTAGTTGATCCAGTTCTTGTCCTTGCTGAATACGTATATCTGTATCGGAAGGCCGAACTCGGTCGGGGCCAGTTGGCGAACCATCAGGGTCATATCCTTGTTGATCATGGGATGATTTTTCAGATAACTGATGAGATAGGCGCGGAAGGTTCCCACATTGGTAAGCCGCCTGCCGTTCACGGCCACGGTCGCGTCTATGTCGTGGGCTTCGTTAAATTCCGCCACATCTTTTTTCTTCTGCTCTATATAACCACTGATGGCGTCGATCTTTGCGTAACGCTCAATTTCAGCATCGGTAGATAGCTTTATAGTAGAGAGGTCTATATGGACGCTACGCTTGATACGCCGCCCGGCGCTCTCCTTCATGCCGCGCCAGTTCTTGAACGAATCGCTTATAAGGGCGTATGTCGGCACGGTGGTGATCGTCTTGTCGAAGTTCTGTACCTTTACCGTCGTAAGCGTTATTTCCAAGACGTCGCCGTCGGCCCCGTACTTGGGGATCTCGACCCAGTCGCCGTGGGCAATCATCTTATTGGTTATAAGCTGAATGCCGGCGATAAAGCCGAGAAGCGAGTCCTTGAATATAAGGAGTAGTACCGCCGTTAGCGCGCCGAGACCGCTTATCAGATATAAGGGGCTCTTGTCGAGAATTATGGAGATGATAAAGACAAGGCCTATGAAGAAGACTACGATCTTCACCACCTGTATGAAGCCCTTTATGGGTATCTCTTTTGAGACCTCGAATGTGCGGTATATCTCAAGGACGGCGTTTAAGAGCGAGTCTATGACAACGAGCGCAATGACGATCATGTAGATCATCGCCGCACCGGTTATAAAGGCAGAGATATTGTCAAAACCGCGAAGCGCCAAAGGGGCCAGCAGATAGATAACGAGCGCCGGGACGAAACGAGAGAGCTTATCAAAGACCTTCCTCTCAAGAAAAATATCGTCTATCCTGGTCTCGGTCCTGCCGACGAGGTACTTCACTCCGCGGAGCACCAACCCTCTTGCCGCGAGGTTGGCGATAAAGCTCAAGACTATGACTACCGCGAGGGCCAAAGCCCTCACCACGAGAGAGGAATACTCCGGGCCAAGCCCGGCACTCGCAAGCCAGCCATTTATAAACTCAATTATTTGCGTTTGCATCTTTCACCTGTCTAACTTTACAAGAATTCCAGAAGGTAGTCCTTCATACGGGAATCGAGCTCTCTTGCCCCCGGAACGAGTCTCTCCATCAGGGACCAGAATCGCACACCGTGCCCCCTCCACCTGGTGTGCGCGAGTTCATGGAGTATAATATGATCGGCAAGTTCCCGGGGCAGACGCGCGAGCTTTATATTGAGGCTGATGTCGTTCTTTACGGAACAACTGCCCCACCTTGACTTATGCTCCCTTAAGTAGAGCCTGTTAAACGGCAGGGCGTGAAGCTCTGAAAGCTCTCTTATACGCCCGGAAAGCGCCTTCTTTGCCGCCGGCTTATCGAGTTCAGGCAGCCCGTCTAACATCTCTCTATGCCTCTGCTGGGCCCTGCTCAATCCGGATATCTGCTCATTTATCCAGTCTGCTCTCGAGCGGACAAAACCGAGCGCGTCATTAAGGGTATAACTGCGGGGAATAGCTACCCTTACACCCTTAACCGGCCTTATCGATACGTTCATCCGCCTGGCTCTCGTGCTCCGGATAAAAAGGACCGGCCCTATACCGTCTATCTCTATGACCTCGCCTGTGGTAAGCGGCAAAGCAGTCCTCCGTATCTATTAGAGAGATTAAAAAAAACAAGGGGGCTACCAGCCTCATCGTAGTAGCCCCCCTCGATATTCTGCGGTCTCCCTACCCCCTCCGGCCCCCCGCCTTATTTATTGCCTTTAAGCTTCTCGATATGCTTTTTGCTCATCTCCAAAAGGTGCCTGGCCTCCTGGGCATCCCTGGAGTTGGGGTCCTTATCGATTATCCACTGGAACTCCTTGTTGGCCTTTTCATATTCGTCAACGACCAGATATGTCTGGCCGAGATTGTAGTGCGCTATAACGGAGTCGGGGTGGGCCTCGACAGCCGACTTATAGGAGCTTACACCCTTATCGTAATCGCCCTTGTCGACATATATGTATCCAAGCCCGATAAGGGCCTCAAGATTATCTTTCTCGGCTTTAAGCGAAGCCTCAAGCGCCTCTATGGCCTTGGCACTCTTGCCCATCCTGAAGTATGCGTCCCCCCTCAGGTTATAGGCCTCGTAAAAGTTCGGCCTTACCTTCAACGCCTCGGAGGCGTCAAAGAGCACTGTTTCGTATTTCTTCTGCTTCAGATAGGCCCTGCCGTGGAGCATGTGATTCTTGACATCCTCCGGAACACCCTCTTTCCATTGCTTGAAAGTGGCGTGTCCGTGGCTGCCTTCCTGAACCCGGTTACCAAGCTTCTTGCCGGGCACTATAACAGCCTTCTCGACGGAATCTATGGATACGGATACCGCCATCGGCCTGATCATCCCGCCGAGCAGGTAGATGGTACCTTTTACCTCTACGGCGACGGCGGCCCTTCTAGGGATATTGATCGGGGTCTCAGGCTCCCATGCCTTAAGGCTGCCGTCCTTATTGATCGTAGTCTTATCGGTCGCGGCAAGGTTAATTGTGTTATGTCCGCCTATCGTATAGACGGTGTCGCCGACTATAAGGGCCGTATTGAGGAACCTGTTTGTATAGAGCGGGGCCACATCTTTCCATGCGCTCGTATTGGAATCATTTTTGACCGTAGCCACCTCAACAGAGCCGGTGGCCCTCTCCGGACTGTTTATATGGCCGCCTATCACATAGATCTTATCACCCTTTTGCATATAGCCGGAGATATAACGAACCTCTCTTATCCACTCCTTTTCACGGCTCCACTTGCCTAAACTTCCGTCCTCGTTGATCTTGGCCTTCTCCACATCATTTAGAAATGCGCCGTTAAAGCCTCCCGCGGCATAGAGGTAGCCGTTATACGCAAATACTTCGCCGCCACGTCTGGCGAAGCTCATCTCCTCACCCTCACGTATCCATTCGCCGAGAGTTCCGTCATCGTTTATCTTCGCCCTCTCGACCGAATTTAAAAGCGTCGGCGGCTCGTCGCCCTCATCACCGGTATAGATCGTATCCTTACTCTCGCCGCCCATGACATATATGTAACCCTTATATATGAGTGCCACGCTATAGACGCGGGGCATGGTAAGCTTGCCGCTCTCTTTCCACTCGCCGAGAGTCCCGTCATCATTAACCTTTGTATATTCAACGCTATCGAAGATATCAAGCCCTTCGCTCTTAAAGTCCCCGCCGCCGATAGCATAGATATACCCGTTGTGTGCAACCGCGCTGAGCCCAGCCCTCTTCAAGGTCATTGACCTGTCCGGCACCCATCTATCGATCCAGACCGTCTTGCCGGTGCCTTTTTTTACGGCCTCGCCGGGCTTCGATTCATCAGGCTTGCCGCAACCCATAGGCATGGCAAATAGCGCGATAATAATTATAATAAATAGCGATCTCTTTGAAAAAACCTCTCTTAACATATCCATTAACCCTCTTTTCCTGTATTTTGCCTCCGTAAGACAGTTTTATATACTACCAAAGAACACCGCCCGGAATCAACCATATCTTGCGGACTAGCCTCCACCCCTGCGGGCCACATCCTCCGGGCCAGCCCGGTTTTATATCGCGCAATGAGACGTCTGCCGGCCTGCGTTCGCCGTCCTACGCGGCGCACCCATTAGCCCTCACCCCTGCGGGCCACATCCTCCATGGCCTCGTCATATACAGGGGCCATATTCTCCCAGCCGTATCCTGCCACATGCTCTCTCAGGGCGTCATTAGAGGCAGAAAACTCTCCCTTCTTAATGCTGATCAGGGCCGCCTCGAGGCGGCTTGTGAGGTCGTCAAAGCCGTCGTAGAGATATCTATCATGGAGCGTGGCGGGTATATGCTCCGGATAAGCGAGCCTCTTCGGGAGAAGCGGCATTACCCCGCTATATATGGCCTCGACCACGGAAGAGCCGAAAAAGTCGTGCTGGCTCGTCACTGGCAAGATGTCGGCCCTCCTTAGAAAGCTGGCATACTCTCTAAAGTCCTCTACGTAGCCAAAGTGGACTACGCGCTCATTGAGAGTTTCTCTCGCCTCTTTAAAGGGTTCGGGGACCTTTGTGAAGTGCTCGCCAAGGACCGCCACCTCGAACGCGAGCCCCTTATCCATTAGCAGATATAAAACCTTAAAAAACTCTTCCGGCCCTTTATCGTACTCCCAGCGGTGGTTCCAGAGTATAAGCGGAACTGAGGGTCTATCCGAAGGATGATTGGGCGCGATTTCCTTAGAGGCGGCGGCGTCTAGCCCGGCAAAGTCCATTCCCAGATAGAGGAGAGCGCTCTTTTCCCTTATCCGCTCTACGGCAGAGGTCTCATTATGGTCCGGAAAGCCCCTTAAAAACCCGTCGAGATCATTTAAGAAGGCGTCCATGTGATATCTGGAATTATAAAAGACACGGTCGGCACTAAGTGCGGTCGTGAAATTAATAAATCCATAGTGCCTTCTTGACTTGGCGCTGTCCTTTTCGTTCGGGCTCCAGGGATAGCCGAGCTGGTTTTCATGGAAGTAGACGGCTGTTGGTATCTCAAAGGTAAGGTCGCGGGTAAGCGAGAGAAAGGTCGCCAGATCGAGCATGTCTGTAGCGAGTATCAGGTCGGGTGCGTAGCCTCCTTCGCGAAAGAGCCGGGCGAGAGTCACGGCCCCGCCGCGCATGCGCCATTTCCAGCTGCGTCCCTCAAGCGAAAGTATATCGACTTTATGGCAACTGGCGGCCTTATAGCCCTTGGCCCACGCGGCGTGCGAGCCGGTAAAAAAGGGTTCTATTATGAGTATCTTCAAGTGTGTCGCCTCTATAGTCCTAAGAAAGTTTTTCGATTATAACAGATGCGTTGAGAGGGATGAACAAAAAAGGGTTTGAAAAGCCCTTCCATATTTCACTCAAGATTATTATAATAAAAAGATGCGGCTATTTAAGAGATACTTTATACTCTTCGGCTCACTGCTCCTGACGCCTGTGTGCCTCTTCATATCCACGACAAATACCCTCTATATCAATAACCAGATGAACCTCGGGTACAGTTACCAGGTCCTCTACCCGTTTCTATGGCTATTTATAATTGCCGTTGCCGTGGGCTTTATCCTCTACAGGTTTTCCAAGTTCTACCCCGTTCAATATATGCTCCGTCTCTATTACGGTATCGGACCCTTCTTCATCCTATATACACTGCTACGAAACCTCTCGCTGCCTTTGGTGGAGAGCGCGATAGTTTTTACGATCCTGATGGTCCTATTCCTCGGCTTTTTCATCTTTCTTGCGGGGAAGGTCAAAGAGAGCTCTTTTGTGGCCTTCTTTGCGTTCCTGGGCTTCTTTTTCCTGGCCTTCGAGGCGTACTCGTTCTCTACCGGGTTTCAAAGCGCACCAAAGAGCCACACCGACGTTAATTATACAAAAGTCCATATCGATGCAAACGCTCAAAGACTGCCCAATATATACCTGCTCCTGCTCGATGGATTTCAGACCGAAATGTTCGACCTCACGATCACGCCGGAAGTAAAAAAATCCCTTGGGGGCTTCGTTCAGTTCCACGAAAACACCACACTATTCGGTCGTACGGGGATGAGTATCCCCTCCATATTCGGGGGGAAATCTTACGGCTTCAACGGCCCACAGCTCGTGTACAAGGAAGACTCTTTCACCTCCGACTCATCCACACTCTCATGGCTAAAAAAGGCCGGATACGCCAACTATGCATTTGTAAGAGACGAATTAAGAGGATATAACGACCTGAGCCTCTTTGATCTCATTATCGAACATGAAAACAGAACGGGCCGATATACCCCGCATTCAGTCTTCTTCGGCGCCTGGGCCTACAGAAACCTGCCGCTCTTCGCCTCATCAAGAATACTGGGGACTGAACGCCTGGAACGGATCAAGGGGAAAGACACTCTGTCGAGAAATGCCACCGTAAGCTCAGTCGACGGTTTCTTCAGATACCTCGAAAACGAAAAGGAGCTACCCGCCTCCAACCGCTTTACTTTTCTTTATATGTTGCTGCCGCACAAACCTTTTATATTTAACGACGACTGTTCTTTCTCGAACGACATGGCAC
>CBDVCO010000040.1:0-15294 GCA_965372515.1 uncultured bacterium
TTATGAGCACTAAAGGGAAGCTCTAAAAATTGATCTTATTCCCAATCTTTTTGTTCTTTTTCGATAAACTCCCCCTCCCAGCTATTTATATACCGGGAGGGGGCTTATATTTTTCTTTGTGAATTTAATTGAGCAGGTGCCAAGTGATAGCCATCATAGATTACGATATGGGCAATCTTCTAAGCGTTCAGAAGGCCTTTGAAAAGCTCGGCTTTGAGGCTCGCGTTACCAGAGACAAGGGCGTGATCAATGACGCCAACCATGTCGTCCTTCCCGGAGTCGGGGCCTTTAAGGACTGTATGGCCAATCTCGACAGGTTCTCATTGATAGACCCTATAAAGGACGTGTGCAAAAGCGGCAAGCCCTTTCTCGGTATCTGCCTCGGTCTTCAGCTTCTCTTTGACAAGGGCTTTGAGCAGGGGGAACACGACGGGCTCGGCATTATCAAGGGCAAGGTGATACGTTTTCCCAAACCCCACCACGAAGCCGTAAGTGAATTCAAGGTGCCGCACATGGGATGGAATACCATAGAGAAGAAGAAGGATTCCGCTCTCTTAGATGGCATAGAAGATAACGGGTATTTTTATTTCGTTCACTCTTATTACGCCGAGCCGGAAGACACTTCGGTAATCCTGACTACGACCGATTACGGCGTAGAGTTTACGAGCAGCATTGAGAAGGATAATATCATGGCCTGTCAGTTTCACCCGGAGAAGAGCCAGAGGCTCGGGCTAAGGCTTTTAGAAAATTTCATGGGAGTAAAATGAGATGAAGATCATCCCGGCAATCGATCTTAAGGACGGAAAATGCGTGCGCCTGAAGCAGGGAAGGATGGACGACGAGACAATATACGCCAACGACCCTCTTGAGGTTGCGGCCAGATGGAAGGATAACGGGGGCGAGATCATCCATATCGTCGACCTTGACGGAGCGGTCAACGGTATTCCCGTAAGCTTTGAAATAGTAAAGGGTATCGCTACATCTCTAGGGGTGCCCATCCAGATAGGCGGGGGCATAAGGGAGAGGGCAATTGCCGAGAGCTATCTATCATTGGACGGTGTTAAGAGGATAATTCTCGGAACTATAGCAATTAAGGACCCGGCTCTTGTGAAGGCCTTAGCTAAAGATTACCCCGGACGCGTTGCCGTCGGGATAGACGCGAAGGACGGCATGGTCGCCACCGAGGGCTGGGTAAATGTCACCTCGACGAGCGCCGTAGAGCTTGCCAAAGGTTTTGAAGACGTGGGAGTTGGTGCTATAATATATACAGATATCGCAAGGGACGGCATGCTGAGCGGACCCAATATTGCCCAGACCATGGAGATGGCCGCCGCCGTGAGTATTCCGGTGATAGCCTCCGGCGGTATAAGTTCGCTAGCTGATATTGATGCCTACAATGATGCTGAGGTAGCGAGCAACGTGGATATTGAGGGTATTATTATAGGTAGGGCCCTCTACTCGGGCGATATCGATCTGAAACAGGCCGTTATGAGGGCAACCAGACTCGCAGAAGAGAAGGGCTAAATCGATGCTTACAAAGCGAATAATACCGTGTCTGGACGTAAAGGACGGCAGGGTCGTCAAGGGTGTTAGCTTCGTCGAGCTTAGGGACGCGGGCGATCCGGTCGAGTGCGCTGTGGCGTATGAGGAGCAGGGGGCGGATGAGCTCGTCTTTCTCGACATTACCGCCTCTCACGAGGGGCGCAGTACCATCATCGACGTCGTCGAGAGGACCGCGGCTAAAGTCTTTATGCCGCTTACCGTCGGCGGCGGCATAAGCACCATCGACGATATCAGGGCGCTCCTGTGCGCGGGCGCCGATAAGGTCTCTATAAACACAAGCGCCGTCAATGATCCCGAATTTGTAAGGCAAGCTTCCGACAGGTTCGGAAGCCAGTGCATTGTCGTGGCAATAGACGCCAAAAGGAAGGATGGTGGCTCGTGGGAGGTCTTTACCCACGGCGGGCGAAACCCAACCGGCTTGGACGCGCTCGAGTGGGCAGAGAAGGTCGTGGCGTTAGGCGCAGGAGAGATACTCCTAACGAGCATGGATGAGGACGGCCAGAAGAACGGTTACGACATAGAGCTTACCAGCGCGGTATCAAAGAGGGTCTCCGTTCCGGTCATAGCCTCCGGCGGGGCCGGAACTCTAGCGCATCTCGCCGAGGCCTTCACCGACGGGCTCGCCGACGCGGCGCTCGCCGCTTCCATCTTTCATTTCGGGGAATTTTCCATAAGCGAGACCAAAGCCTACCTTCTTGAGCAGGGTATTGAGATAAGACCGCCGTTTAGCAACTGATTCAAACCAACTACCAGTTCTTTACAACCTAACCAATAGGAGGCCCGTCATGGCACACGAAGCAAAGGAGTTCACGCTGAGTGGTCTTAAAGGTATATCCGATGATCAGATATCGCAGCATAAAGATATCCTCTATACCGGATATGTGAATAAGCTGAACGAGATCGAGGAAAAGCTAAAGGGCGTGGATATTACAAGCGCCAACCAGATATACAGCGAGTTGAGGGCCTTGAAGATTGAGGAGGTCTTCGCCCTAAACGGCATGGTCCTCCATGAACTCTATTTTGAGAACCTCGGTAATGTTCAGGAGTCTCCAGGCGGAAAACTCGCGGAGATGATCACCAGGGACTTTGGCAATCTCGATAAATGGACGGCAGAGTTCAAGGCATGCGGCATGGCCGCCAGGGGCTGGGTCCTCCTTTCGTACAGCTATGTGGACTCTAAGCTCCATAACTACTGCCTGGATAGCCATAACCTGAACCTCCCGGCCCGCTCAACGCCTCTTCTGGTTATGGATGTCTACGAGCATGCCTACGCAATAGATTACGGGGTGAAGAGGCCGCCGTATATCGATGCCTTTATGGAGAATATCAAGTGGTCCAAGGTCGAGGAGAGGTTTGCCGTGCACAGCGGCTAGCGCTCGGGATAGACAGAGATAAACTATGAGCGAAGAGCGCCATGGTCTTATTGACATGGCGCTTTTCTTGTTATATCCTCATTTGGAGAGTTGTTAACGTAGAGAGTAATTATATTAGGGGTCGAAGTGGATATAGATGAAATAAAATTTGACGCGCACGGACTTATTCCGGCTATTGCTCAGGACGCCGTTACCGGCGAGGTCCTGATGCTCGCCTTCATGAATCGCGAGAGCCTTGAGAAGACCCTTGAGACGAAGAGGGTCCACTACTATAGCCGTTCGAGAAAAGAGCTCTGGTTAAAGGGCGAGACCTCCGGGAGTTTTCAGGATCTGAAGGGTATATATTACGACTGCGACTGCGATTCACTTCTCTTAAAGATCGAGCAGACGGGTAGCGCATGCCACACAGGTGAGAGGAGCTGTTTCTATAGAAGGCTCGACGAAGATAGCGGCGATTCTCTGAGTGAGGGAGCCGCGATACTGCCGAGACTCTCCGGAGTAATTGAGGACAGAAAAAATGCCGACCCCGAGAGTTCATATGTCGCGAGCCTTTTTAAGGGTGGGCGAAAGCTTATAAACGAGAAGATCGATGAGGAGGCGGGGGAATTGGTCGAGGCCGCAGAGACCGGTGTAAGAGAAGATATCATCCACGAGGCCGCAGACCTGTGGTTTCATTCCATGGTGCTTCTTTCAAACGAAGGTATTGCGATCGAGGAGTTCTTCGCGGAGTTTGAAAGAAGGTTCGGCATCTCCGGCGTCGATGAGAAGCGCTCGAGAGAGAAGAAGGGATAGCCCTTTGTTATGGATTGTATATTCTGTAAGATTGTGAATAAGGAGATCCCGGCAAGCATAGAGTACGAGACGAAAAATCTGATAGTAATCAAGGACTTAAACCCTCAGGCCCCGGTCCACTTGCTGGTGATTCCAAAGGCCCACTACTCGACCCTTCTCGATTGCGATGATAAGGAGTTGCTCTCAGGACTGCTTGACGGCGTCAAAGAGGTAGCTCACCTAAAGGGTTTTGCCGATGAGGGTTTTAGGATCGTTATCAATACCAACGAGGGGGGCGGGCAGAGCGTCTTCCACCTGCATATACACCTTCTTGCAAAAAAGGCCTTCTCCGAGTCCGTCGGTTAACACCTTCCTTTAATTCTTTTTCCCGGTATCTTTTTTAGTCCGATTGCCTTCATGTTCAGGGAATAGCTCTTGTTCTCGCGCGGGGTAAGCAGCTCCATCTCAGCTAACTTTCCTAAATCCCTTCTGGCGGTCCTTTCGCAAGAGGAGGAGTATATAATCCTGTACGGGTTTGTTTTGAATATGTCGGTGAGGCTTATCGGTTTTGGGTCTGCGAGCAGGTTTGAGACGAGGTCGTACTGTTTTGCGGTAAGTAATTTATCGCCCCTGAGCGTCATGAAGTAGTCGCGTAGCGCGAGCTTTCTCATTGACGAGGTTATGATCTGTCTGGTTTTTTTCAGAGACTCCAGACGCGCGGTTAGAGCGAACTCAAGAAAGGGCGTAAGATCGTTTTTTGAGTTAAGCGAATCCTTCAAGGATGAAAAGTATCTATCTTTTTCTTCGTTGTAATAGTCGGGAAGCATGAGCGGCATAAAACGCATTCCAGCAGCATGGAGTACGCGGGTCTCAAGGAGCCATGCGTTCCGGGCAACGGCGCCGTCAAAAGGATGTATGAGTTGCAAGTGGAATGACGCGAGGGCTGAGCGCACCAGAGGATCTAACTCTATGATATCTTTGGAGTTTATCCAGGAGACGAACTCATGCATAAGGATCTTTATGTCGGAGCGGATCGTTGGAGGATTATGAAACGGGCCGATGAATACACCGGTCTCTGCGTCCTCGCTCATTGCCGGCTCGGTTCTGTAATTGTTCGTCCAGGGGTTTTTGGTTTTGGTTAGTCCGGTTACAATGCCGTTGATCTCACCTATGGCGTCTTCTGTTATCACAATGGGGTTTGCGCTTTTTTCTTCAACAACAAAGAGAGCGGCGTCGCGCATGGCGTGAACCTCTTTGGCCGCTTTGCTGCGTCTGCTTTCATCGTTTAGTATTTGATTTACGGTGTCGCTGTTTAAGAGGCCGCCTTCGAGTATCAAAGTCGAATATACATATTGCCTCAGCAGTCTTTCGTCATGTAGTTCAGTGCATAGGGTCGGGATGATGGGCAGGTTCTTTATGAGATCGTCTGTGATTCGGCATTCCATGATAAGCGGGTAGAGTAAGGCCTCGTCATGGATGGCGCTGAAGGCATATTTACCAGACCTGTAGGTTGAGACCTCTTTCAAGGTATTGGCGCTGATTTTTTTGTCCTTCATAATGTCATACCTAACATATTGAATTTAGAAAACTAATATAATAGTAGTGATGAGGAATGTCAATCTTTTTGTCAAGGATTTTGTAAGGTTTTGATTTTATTAGGTTCTAGCCTTTCTTGAGGCGCGCTGTCTCCTTGTCTCATAGAGCGCGATGGTCCCGGCCTGAGCCGCGTTGAGCGAGCCGGTCTTGCCAGAGAGAGGGATTGAAGCGCACAGGTCGGAGTTCTCTTTGACCAGTCTGCGAATACCTTTCCCTTCACTTCCAATGACCAGGGCGACATCCATATCCAGATCTATATTGCTTATCGAGTTTTCGCTGTCGGCCTCAAGCGCGACCACCCAGACCCCAACCTCTTTAAGCCTCTTTATGGCCGAGTTGATATTCGTGGCGATATGTATTCGTACATGTTCTATCGCTCCCGCGCTCGCCTTGCTGACGGTGCCCGTGATCCGAGCACTCCTGTCCTTGGGGATTATGACCCCGTGCACAGAAGAGGCCTCGGCCGACCTTATAAGGGTGCCCATATTCTGGGGGTCTTCAATCGAGTCGAGGATCAGTATGAGGGCTTTTTCATTACTCTCTTTGAAGCACTTGATTATATCTTCAAGGTCGCAGTACTTAAAGCCGTGGCGCATTACGGCTACAAGCCCCTGGTGATTTTCCGTTCCTGAGATACGCTTTAGCTCTGCCGCCTCGGCCGTCTCGACACGTATGGCGTGCGCGCGCGCCTGCTTAACCAAATCTTCCAGCGCGCCCGCCGATCTCCTTGAGCCCGAAGGGCCTGGTAAGACGAGCAATCGATCAATCTCTGCGCCTGAGCGCATAGCCTCTCTAACGGGATTTATGCCGTATATGATCCTCTTTTCCAAGAAGGCTCCAAATGGGTTTTATGGCTGTGGCCTTACGGTTTGATAAGCAGGACCGAGTATCCGGTCTTCTCCCAATCCTTCATGATAGCGCTGTAAGGGAATATCTGCGCGCGGATCAGGCCGGAATGGGCTATCAATGTTTTGGTCTCGTCGTCAAAGCCTATGGCGACTATGTAGTGGCCCTTGGGTTTTTCTCTTGAGCCAAGGTTTAGAAATAGTATCAGGGGCGTTTTGTCTCTAAGCCTCGCCTTGAGGTCCAGGAGACCGCTGTTGTAGACCTTGGCCCTGAAGCCCTTCAGTTTGGCGTAGATGAGCATGTCCATCAGCAGGGTCCCCTGGATCTTTTCTTCGAAGACCTTTGCTGTTACCTCATCGATGTCGTATCCGACACTATAGTAGTTTAGTATACTCGTTAGCGTCGAAGGGCCGCACATGAACTTTTCCTGCGGATAGAACGGCACACCTCGGATATACGCGCCGAGCTCCGGGCTCTCCTCGAACTTTCTTAAGAGGTCTCCCCTTGTAGGCCCAACGCAGCCTTGAAGAAATATCAGGAAGAGCGGTAGAACAAGGGGCAGGATAGAAGAGAGGCGCAACTCTTTAGAAAAGAGATGCGCCCTTGCCTTGAAGCGGCTTTCTTTAAGGAGAAACCGCTTATTCAATAATTACCCTTTTGCCCGTGTATTTGATATAGGCGTAGGCCGCGATCAGGATGATGGCTGTCAGTATTATAGCGCCGGCCAGAGAGCCGCCGGGGTATATCTCAGAGGGATTGCTTGCGAATTGATGGAGTTCCTCGTCGCTCAGTTTGTCGAGCCGCTGGTTGATGTCGCTCTCACTCAGGCCGAGTTTTTTTAACTGCGCGCTTACAATGCCGGCATCCACGGCCCTTGAGAAGTTGAAGTTGTCATTGGAGCTGTCTATGGCTTTGCCCTCGTTTGCAAGTCCCTGTCCGGGGAAGCTTACTGCGACAATAAATGTGATGATAGCGAGCATAGTAAGCGGCTTTAAGCTTAGACCTCTAAACCAACTCATAGGTAGACCTCCATTGAATTATTTTTTATTCTCAGACAGATTAAATATAGAATAAATAAGGCCCTCTGTCAAGGGGCCATCCGGCGGATTCCCTGATATCTTTGCCTTGATAAGAGCCGGTTTCTGTGTTAAAAATTAGGTATAATAGGTATAATATGAAGCTTACTGCCACACAGATAGAGACTATCTCCAACCTGATTCTCACAAGGTTGAAGGAGAAGGAACTTATACTCTTCAAGGTCGACGAGGCCGAGGTGCTTACGAGGGTCATACGCGCGATCACCGACGACCTCAGGGCCGAGGACCGGCTCGACCGTGAAGTGGAGGAGATCCTTGAGAGCCATTCGGGTTCTCTTGAAGAGGGTGGTATCGATTACAGGAAGATGTTCAATATGGTCAAGGGAAAGCTCGTTAGAGAACGTGAGTTGATAATTTGAGATTTTCCGACGAAAGAATTTCGCACCTGTCCCACCTTGTAAGCGAAGGCATCTGGAAGGACGACCTGGTCGATTTTACAGACGATGTCAGGGCCTTAAAAGAGATAAAGGATGTAATAAGGGGATACCTTTCCCTTGAAGACCACGCGGACGCCGCCGCGCGATCAAAGATACAGTCTCTTTCCAGGGACGTGCCCGAGGGAAGCAAGGAGTGGGACGTCCTCTACAGGCAATACCTCGAAGAAGAACTTTCTAAGAAGAATTTCTAAGCTCTAAGGATATCGGCCCGCATGAATTCATAAAGGCCTTTTGGAACTCCGGGGCTTCCCCTGAGACTTCCGGCTCTTTCACATTATGGAACTAAAATTCATATTGCCGCCTATTATAGGCGCGGCCATAGGATGGTTTACGAACTTTGTCGCCATCAAACTGCTCTTCAGGCCGCATACGCCGGTAAGTATTCTGGGCTTCTCCGTTCAGGGGCTCATCCCCAAGCGTAGGAGCCAGATAGCCAGGAGTATGGCCGATACGATAGAGAGCGAGCTTCTCAGCAGTAAGGACTTCGCCTCTATTCTCGATAGTGTCGACTGGAAGGGCGAGGTAGAACGCACTATTGAGGAGCTGGTGGAGCACAGGCTTAGCTCCAAGCGGTTAAGCAAGGTCCCGATAATCGGCTTTGTCTCCGATAATCTCAGGACGCAGATAAAGTATCTCATCACTAAAGAGATACTCTCCCAGATAGAGAAGAAGAAGGCGGGCTTTAAGGATAAGCTCCAGAAAAGTATAGATGTCAGGGGAGTGGTGACCGAGAGGATCGACAAGCTCGATCTCGTGAAGTTCGAGGGCTTACTCCAGAAGTTTATCGCCAAAGAGCTAAAACACCTTGAGTGGCTCGGCGGCCTGATGGGCTTTATTATAGGAATCGTTCAAAGCGTTATCTTTTATCTTTTTTCATAAGGAGTTCAGCGGTTATGACCAGGACAAACAAGACAAAGACAGTACTCACCATAGCGGGCTTCGATCCTTCGGGGGGCGCTGGAATTCAGGCGGACCTCAGGGTATTTAACGACTTTAAACTCCGGGGGCTTAGCGCTGTAACTGCCCTTACGATTCAGACCGGGCGTGAGGTCAAAGATGTTCGCCACGTATCGACCCTCTTTTTAAGAGACCAGATATCCGCTCTTGCTGGCGAGTACCGGATAGACGCCGTAAAGATAGGTATGATGGCCCGGAGCTCTACGGTCAGGCTTGTAGGGAGGCTCCTTTCAGGAGGGGAGTTCAAGAACGTGGTGCTTGATCCGGTCTTCTACTCATCATCCAATTTTCCGCTTCTCGATAACGAGGGGATAGAGGGGATGAGAAAGCTCATGCCTTTTGTCACGGTCGTCACACCCAACCTTGAAGAGGCCTCGATAATAAGCGCCAGGCCCGTGAGGACGGTAAAGGATATGAAGGAGGCGGCAATAAGGATTCACGACTTCGGAGCACGCTACGTTATCGTAAAGGGAGGGCACCTTAAAAAAAGCGCGGTGGATATACTCTATGACGGAGCTACCTACGAGTACTTTGAAGGGACGAGGCTCAAGGTGGACCGCGACAGGTTTCACGGCACGGGCTGTCTCTTCTCAAGCGCCATAGCGGCCGGGCTTGCAAAAGGCCGGCCTATAAAAAAGGCCGTCTTAGAGGCAAAGAGCTATGTCATGAAGGTTGTTCAGTCGAGGAAGTAGTCCTATAAATAACCCTTAAGCCCGCTTATTTCGGCGGCTACCGGGCCAGCCGCTGTCTCTTAGGCTGTGGTGGCCGTTCCTACCGATTATGATGTGGTCGTGGACGAGTATATCGACCGTGCCGGCGGCCTCTTCCAGTTCTTTTGTAAGTTTTATATCGGTCTTGGAAGGGGTCGAGTCCCCGCTCGGGTGGTTGTGTACGAATATGATGGAGCGCGCGTTGTGGCGCAGCGCGTGCTCTATCACCTTTCTCGGATATACGGCGGTCTGGTTGATAGTGCCCTCGTTGATCGTCTCTATTGCCAGAACCTCGTTCTTGGAGCTTAGAAAGAGCGCGAGGAATTTCTCAACCCGTTCTCCCGCGAGCTTGACGGTCAGGAAATCGACGACCTCTTTTGGAGAACTCATCACGTCTGAGCCGATGACCTGCTCTTCCAGATAAGCCCGGCCCATCTCTTTGGCAAGCCTTATGAGCCCGGCAGAATGAGCACCCATACCGGGCGTATTGGTTAGCTCCTCCATAGACGCGTCGAGTATTCCGCGTAGCCCCTTAAACTTTTTGACTAATCTCTTTGCCAGCGGCTTTACGTCCATCCGTGGAATGGCGTAGGTCAAGAGCAGCTCCACCGCCTCGTAGTCATGAAGGCCGGTGAGCCCCGCCTTCAGGAACTTATCCCTGAGCCTTTGGCGGTGGCCGCCGTGCTGGGAGGATCCCTTGGTTTTCGGGCTTTTCCCCCTGGTTTTCTTCTCCGTCATCCGCCCCCGCTCTTTTCACTGCTCTCTTTCCTCGCGTCCAACAGGTCCATAAAGGGTCTGATGAGATCGATCGGCAAAGGGAAGATGGTCGTCGAGTTCTTCTCAGCGCCGATTTCTGTCAGGGTCTGCAAATATCTTAGTTGCAGAGATACCGGGTTCTGGCTAAGCGTCTTTGCCGCTGCAAGTATCTTCTCTGAGGCGTTAAGCTCACCCTCGGCGTGGATGATCTTGGCCCTCTTCTCTCTTTCCGCCTCGGCCTGCTTGGCCATGGCGCGCCTCATCTCTTCAGGCAGGTCGATGGCCTTAACCTCGACGACGCTGACCTTTACGCCCCAGGGGTCGGTCTGCTTGTCGAGTATTCCCTGTATTCTTTTGTTGATCTTCTCCCTGCTTGCGAGCAGCTCGTCCAGTTCGGCCTGACCGCAGACGCTCCTCAAGGTGGTCTGCGCCAGCTGGCTCGTGGCGTAGAGGAAGTTCTCCACCTGGATAATGGCCTTCTCCGGCACTATCACTCTGAAATAGACGACCGCGTTTACACTCACCGAGACGTTGTCCTTTGTGATCACCTCCTGCGTGGGAACGTCAAGCGTTATTATCCTCAGGCTGACCCTCACCATCTTCTGGATGCCGGGAATGAGAATTATCAGCCCCGGCCCTTTTACCGACTGGTACTTTCCCAGAAAGAATATAACGCCGCGTTCGTACTCCGGCAGTATCTTGATAGCTGACCATAAAAACATCAGCACGATGACAGCGATGACTATAGTTCCCATACCGAGTCCACCTATAGGCATAACGTTCCTCCTTTTTTTATGACGCGAAAAGTTTTCAAATCTTTCTTACGGTCAGTTTTAATCCGTCTATACTGACGACAGCAACCTTATCGCCTTCCTTTATATGATCCGTACTTTCGGCGTTCCAGTACTCGCCGGTTACAAAGACCGTGCCTTCAGGGTCCACGTTCGAGGAAGCCGTTCCCTCCTCGCCGATGACCCCCTCCGCTCCGCTCACAGGCGTGCGTTTAAATATGCGCACCGCGTAGTAGAGCGTTACGGTGATGAATATGCTCACCGCGATTACGGTCGGTAGTATTACCGAAATAGAGACGCGCATAAAGGGCAGGGGGGAGTCAAAGAGCATCAGCGAGCCGAGCGTTAGAGAGACTATCCCCGCTATGGTCAGTAGTCCGAAGCTCGTAACCGTAAGCTCGGCGATAAAGAAGGCAATTGCGAGCCCGATAAGAAGGACGCCCGCGTAGTTTACCGGCAGGGTCTGGAACGAGTAGAAGGCCAGTATAAGGCATATCGCCCCTATGACCCCGGGGAATATCGCGCCCGGATTGGAGAGTTCGAAGTATATCCCGAGCATGCCTATCATCATGAGGACATATGCGACGTTCGGATTGGTTATCGCGTCGAGTATCCTGTGGCGTAGCCCCATCTCCACGGCGACCTGTTTTGCGCCTTTGGTCTTTAAGACTATTTCCTTACCGTCCACCTGCACTTTCCAGCCCTCTAGGGCACTAAGAAGCGCTTCGGTATCCTCGGCCACCAGGTCTATTACCTTTAGCTCAAGCGCTTCGGTGGCCGTTATGTTAACGCTCTCTCTGACCGCCTTTTCGGCCCACCCGGCGTTACGCCCCCGTTTTGCGGCAATGCCCTTAATATAGGCGACGGCGTCGTTCTCGACCTTCTTCATCATGGTCTCGTCCATCTTCTCACCGCCCATGGCTACGGGGTGGGCCGAGCCGATATTGGTCCCCGGCGCCATAGCCGCGACATGCGCGGCCATGGTAATGAAAACTCCCGCGCTCGCGGCCCTCGATCCGGCAGGGCTCACGTAGACCGCTACGGGTACGGGTGAAGAAAGAAGAGCCTTTACAATATCCCTCATCGAGAGGTCGAGCCCCCCGGGGGTGTCGAGCTCTATGACTACCAGAGAGGCCCCCGCTTTCTCGGCATCTTCAAGGCTCCCTACGATATATTCGCCCATCACCGGGTTCACGATGCCCTCGGCCTTGACGATATAGACCGGCCCCGGAAGAGGGGTAGGGGCGGGAGAGGCAACCTCTTCACCTGCGAAGAGCTTTGTGGCTTGAGGGACGCTGAGGAGGACGAAAAGAAAGAGCAAAAGAGATCGTCTTTTAAAGAGGTTCTTCATATTCAAATTCTACCAGTTATTTCAATATTTTGCAATTTTAACGGGTAATGATGTGGGGATTATTTTGCGGGCTTAAGCTTCAATCTTGCCATGACCTTCTTGAGGTCGTTCCATGCGTCTCTCTTCTTATCCTCGTCCTCCATGAGGAGGCGCGGCGGGTAAGTGGGCATTATCTGAAATCCACTCTTACCTTTCACTTCGCCCTCGGTCGGCGAGCTTGGGTCCTGAAAACGCCCCCTTAAGGATTCGAACGGCAGGGGGGTGTCTATAAGGGCTTTTGCGGCCTCAGTCCCGAGGGCGACGACTATTGTCGGGGAGATATGTGCGAGTTCGCGCAGGAGAAAGCCTTTACAGCTCTTTAATGCCTCTGGGTCCATCCCGGGCTCTTTGGTAACACATTTAAGAAGGCTTGTTATATAGGTCTCTTCTAATGTTAAGCCCATTGCATTTATCATCTTATGAAGGAGCTCTCGCTCTTTACTATCTTCGGGAAGCTCGGTGTCGAGTACGAACGCGACCTCTGCCCTTAAGCCGCCCAAGCCCCAGTTGATCTCGGCCATGGATTCTCTTTCCTTGTGGAGCGGACAGAGCGTGCATTCGGCCAGGCTCTCAAAGAGTATTTCTAGCGCGGGCTTTGGCCCAAGCCCCGCGAACTGGACGCCGCCATCCTCCATGAGCGTCAGCCTCGCCGTAATTTCGTCCACTGCCTCGTTATATTGTTTTGCTCTTTCCAATGAAAACCCCTTTACAATATTTCAGACGTTTCATATTATATATATCTATGTTCTATTTTACAATCATCTTAACGGCTCTCTTTATAGTCCTCTTGCCCGGAGATTCTTTTGCATGGGGTCCTGCCACGCATCTCGATATAGGCTGGAAAATACTAAGTAATACGCATGGTTTGGCCGCCCCGATCAAGCTCCTCATTGACAGCTTCCCATACGATTTTCTCTACGGAAACATCAGCGCCGACATCGTGGTCGCAAAGAACCTCGTTAAGGAGCACAAGCATTGCCATAACTGGCGGGTCGGAAGAAAGCTCCTGGAAAAGGCAGAGAGTGATTCCCAGAGGGCCTTTTCCTACGGTTATCTTAGCCACCTTGCCGCGGATACGGTCGCGCATAATCTCTTTATTCCGGAGATGATGGTCCGCTCCTTTTCAACGAGCATTCACAGACATATCTACTGGGAACTGAGGTTCGACGCACTCGCCAAGAGGAGCGTGTGGAACCTGCCGGAAAAGATAGCCAAGAGCGTGCACAGGGATAATGATATGCTCTTAAATTCCGTTATCGAGGGCACCCCCTTGCCCTTTATGGCCAACAAACGGATATTTTCGAGTGTCTTAAACCTTCATAAGGTGGAGAGTTGGCACAAGATGATCGATACGCTTTCGGCGAGGTCTGTCTGGGCGCTCCACAAAGAGGATAAGGCCAAGTGGTTTAAGCTTGCGCTAGAGATGGTCGAGGGGATGCTAACGGATATGGATAACGCAAAGTGTATTTCCATGGACCCGACGGGTAAAAAGAATCTTGCCTCTGCAATTAAGACGAGAAAGAGGCTAAGGCGCATGAAGAGGCGCGGTGAGGACTTTAATGAGGCGATGGAAGAGGCGATAAAGGGGTTCTCCCAGCCCTAGACACTAACCCCTCTTGTTGAACGGGAGAGGGGGCGGCAGGTCGACTTCCTCTTTTTTTTCTGTGCCTTTTTTAAGCTCCGTAATCCTATTAAGAATTAGTTCCGCGACCTCCTCCTTGTTGAGCGTCGGAAGCGGTTCTATCTCGCGTTCTTTATAAAGGATCGTCGCCTGGTTGACGCCGCTCGCGAGCGCCTCCGTGCTGTTGGCGACGATAATATCGAGATTTTTTCCCAACAATTTCTTTTTGGCGTTCTCGATTATGTCGTCGGTCTCAAGGGCAAAGCCTACGAGGAGGCGGTCGCCTTTATTTTCCCCCATCTCTTTCAGGATATCCAGAGTCCTTGTCATCTCAAGTGTCAGGTCGTCGTCGCTCTTCTTGAGTTTTTTTGTAAGTTTCTTCTTCGGCGTATAGTCGCTGACGGCCGCCGCCATGATGACGACGCTCGCTTTCGTGAAGTGCGCAAAAGCAACTCTCTGCATATCCTCTGCAGAAATTGTTTCGATAAATGTTACGCCTTTAGGAGGCTGGAGCGTTGTCCGCCCGCTTATGAGTATTACCTCTGCGCCTCGCCTTAATGCGGCGCGCGCAAGCGCAAAGCCCATCTTCCCGGACGAGCCGTTCGAGAGGAACCTCACGGGGTCTATCATTTCGCGGGTCGCCCCGGCGGTCACGAGTATGGTCTCACCCTGAAGTTCTTTTGAGCTAAAGAGGCCCCCGCACGCTTCAAGAATCTCTTCAACTGGCGCGAGCCTGCCCTTGCCCTCGGAGCCGCAGGCGAGCTCGCCCTCTTCCGGCCCGACAAAGGAGTAGCCAAAGCCCTTGAGCTTCTCTATATTGGCCTGCACGGCCTTGTTCTCATACATGCGGTGGTTCATGGCCGGGGCTATGAGTATCGGCGCGTTGGTCGCCAGCACGAGTGTCGATAGTATGTCGTCGGCAATACCTCCTGCGATCTTGCCGATGGTGTTGGCCGTCGCGGGCGCTATGATAACGAGGTCGGCCTTTTCGGCGAGTTCGATATGGTTTATCCGGCCCGTCTCATTGGGTTCAAACAGAGAGGTCGAGACCGGGTTGCCCGATAAGGTCTCAAGGCTCAGGGGACCGATAAACTCCATCGCCGAATCTGTCATTACGGGCCAGACACTTGCGCCTGCTTTGGTAAGGAGCCGTGTTAACTCTATGGCCTTGTAGGCGCCTATGCCGCCTGTTACGCCGAGTAGTATTGTTTTGTTTTTTAAGTTCATTAATAACTCCATTAAAATTTAATTTGGTGCTTTTTAAAAATTAGATATTTTTTCCAAGGACGCTCGCGTCGTAAGATCGGGAAAAAGAGCAATTTTATAGTATGTCCAGAACGTACGGATTGATCTTTTTCTCGTTCTTTATGGTAGAAAAACCCTCGT
>CBDVCO010000041.1:0-15026 GCA_965372515.1 uncultured bacterium
CTAGCCACCTACACGCTCTTTACACCCAGTAATTCCGAGCAACGCTTGCATCCTATGTATTACCGCGGCTGCTGGCACATAGTTAGCCGATGCTTCCTCTGGGGGTACCGTCAATCCAAATGGGTATTAACCATCTGAAATTTCTTCCCCCCTGACAGAGGTTTACGACCCGAAGGCCTTCTTCCCTCACGCGACGTCGCTGCGTCAGGCTTTCGCCCATTGCGCAATATTCCCCACTGCTGCCTCCCGTAGGAGTCTGGCCCGTGTTCCAGTGCCAGTGTGACTGATCGTCCTCTCAGACCAGTTACCCGTCTTAGCCTTGGTGAGCCGTTACCTCACCAACAAGCTGATGGGACGCGGACTCCTCATCAAGCGACGGGCCCCGAAGGGTCCCCGCCTTTGACCGCTCTACTTAAGTAGTGTGGTCTTATCCGGTATTAGCTCGCCTTTCAGCGGGTTATTCCGAACTCGAAGGTAGATTATCCACGCGTTACTCACCCGTGCGCCACTTTAATAACTCTCCGAAGAGAGCGTTCTCGTTCGACTTGCATGTGTTAGGCACGTCGCTAGCGTTCGCTCTGAGCCAGGATCAAACTCTCCACTTAAAATGGATGTTTGCTTTGTATTGTAAAGGTTATGACAGGTTTGTCATGTGTACTTGCTATTTAGTTTTCAAAGAACAGTCGCCACCTTGACAATAGCACCATAAAAGAGACGCGTCAAGCCCATTTGGTCAAGCCTCATGGGGCCGCGCGCCATAGTGCTCCATCTCAAGAGCGACGGATTTATTAGTATGCTTTATAACAAAGCCGTTGTCAAGGGAAAATACCCTCAAAATAAGGAAAAATGGCGATTCGGCGAAAATAATCTAAAACATTTCCCTCTACAACAAATATTATACCAAGAAAACCAAAAAAAAGCAATAAAAGCCTATGGTTAGAGCCCGGGATGGGCTCCGGGGCCTCACATTGCTAGAGAGCCGCGGCCAATGGGCTATTAATGGCCCTTTAACACCCCTATAACCGAAAATATGCGAGAATTTGCATTGACGCTGTTATCTGGAGTTTGATAGACTTATAGATTAAGATGGCTTTAGCGGGCCGGCATAAAACCGGCCTTCAGGCACTAGTGCCGTAGGCACAATTGCCGGCATATATAAGAATGAGGAGAAAAGAGGAAAAAATGGAAGGATATCTGGAAAGAATTATATTGCTTATTCCGCCTATGCTGCTGGCCCTTACGGCCCATGAGCTGGCGCACGCGTGGGTGGCCGACAAGCTCGGCGACCCGACGCCCAGGATGCTCGGGCGCCTTACCATAAACCCTATTAAGCACCTCGACCCCATAGGGACGCTCGCTATACTTCTAACCGGCATGTTCGGCTGGGCCAAGCCCGTGCCGGTCAATCCGAGCAACTTCAAAAACCCCGCTAAAGCCATGAAATGGGTAGCTCTGGCGGGGCCGATCACAAACCTAAGTCTAGCGGCGATATTCGCGATTATCGCGAAGCTCCTGATCATTGGCGTAGGGGCATTTGTGCTCCGCACATCCCCGGTTCTTGGCCCGATCTATATAATGATAAATATAAGCATTATCTTAAATGTCGCGCTCGGGGTATTTAATATGATACCCATTCCACCGCTTGACGGTTCTAAAGTACTGATGAGCGTACTCCCTCACGACAGGGCCATCGCCTTTTCCAGAATCGAGCCATACGGCTTTATAATATTAATAGTGCTTATATATACCGGCATACTTCACATGGTAATGGGGCCGATCATCGACATTACGGTCGGCCTGCTCACGAGGGGGATATAAGAGCGCATGCAAAGCAAAGGCTAAAGATCATGGCTCCTAAAAGAGTACTAAGCGGGATGAGGCCGACGGGCAAGCTCCATCTGGGCCACTTTCACGGAGTGCTCGACAACTGGCTTAAGCTCCAAGATCAGTACGAATGCTTCTTCTTCGTCGCCGACTGGCACGCGCTCACCAGCGACTACGCCGACCCGAAAGATCTTAAAACAAATATCCGCGAGATGATGCTCGACTGGCTAAGCGTCGGTATAGACCCCACGAAGAGCACCGTCTTCGTCCAGAGCGCCATAAAGGAGCACGCCGAACTCTCGGTACTTTTGTCGATGATCACCCCGCTCTCGTGGCTTGAGAGAAACCCCACGCACAAGGAACAGCTCGCCGAAGTTAAGAATAGAGACCTCTCCACCTACGGTTTCCTGGGCTACCCGGTACTCCAGACCGCGGATATTATAATGTATATGGCCGATATGGTCCCGGTGGGACTCGACCAGGCCCCGCACGTAGAGCTTTCAAGGGAGATCACCCGCAGATTCAATCACCTCTACGGCAAGGTATTCCCGGAACCAAAGACGCTCCTTACGGAGGCGTCGAAGGTTTTAGGCACCGACGGCAGAAAGATGAGCAAGAGCTATAATAACTCCATCTATCTCGCCGATGAACCGAAGGTAATAGAAAAGAAGATGCGCACCATGATGACCGACCCGGCAAGGCAGAGAAGAGACGACCCCGGAGACCCTGAGCTATGCCCGGTATATACCTCCTTCCATACCCTCTACTCGGACGAAAAGACAAAAAAGTGGGTCGAGGAGAATTGCACAACCGCCGGAATAGGCTGCATAGAGTGCAAAGATAGCGTCATAGAAAAAGTTTTAGAGCGGCTCGCCCCGATCCAGGCCAAACGAAAAGAACTTGAAGGTGATACCTCAAAGATAGACAAGATACTTAGAGAGGGCGAAGAGACGGCCAGAGAAAAGGCCGAGATAACAATGCAAAAGGTCCGCAAACATATGAACCTGGACCTTTAATAGAGACTTATGGCTTATAAGATAAAGACCGCGATATTCGAAGGGCCGCTCGACCTACTGCTGCACCTCATAAGGAAGAACGAGGTGGATATCTACGATATTCCCATAGCGGATATTACCAAGCAGTATATGGAGTATCTCGACATCTTAAAGGCTCTCGACCTGAATGTCGCGGGCGAGTTCATACTCATGGCCAGTACGCTCACCCACATCAAGAGCAAGATGCTCCTGCCTATTGAGGAGGAAGAGGAAGAGGCCGACGACTACGACCCGAGGGACGAGCTGGTCGAGAGGCTCTTGGAGTATCAGAAGTTCAAGGAGGCGGCTGGTGAGCTCAACTCAAGGAACGTGCTGGGCAGGGACGTATTTACCAGAGGCCAGCCTTTCGTCATTGAGGGTGACGAAGAGGAGACGCTTGAAGCGCTTGTAAACCTAACGGTCTTCGATCTTATGGAGGCCCTCCAGGAGGTGCTCGACAGGATTCCCAAGGACTACACCGTTGATCTCACCACCGAGCAGTTCAATGTACTCGATAAGATCAACCTTATTATGGAAACCCTTGAAGAAAACGGGAGCGCCACGTTCGCCTCTCTATTTCCCATGGGGGGCTCGAAGGGCGAGATCATTGCGACCTTCCTGGCTATTCTGGAGCTCTGTAAGATGCTCCTTATACGCGTACACCAGTCTGAAGAGGGGGCCGTCAGGGTCTATCTGCCCCCTGAAGGAGAGCGTGGAGAAAAGAGGCCGGACAGCCTTCTAACCCGTTCAATCGAGGAGAATGATAAAACCGATGGATAAAGACGAGATCAAACCTATTATTGAGGCACTGATATTCGCGGCCGACCAGGCGCTAAGCATAGAGAGGATGGCGGGCGTGCTCGAGTCTGTAGAAAAACCGCTTATCCGAGAGGCCGTAGGCGAGCTTGTTGATGAGTACCTTGAGCGAGAGAGCGGCATCTATATAGAGAAGGTGGCCGGCGGGTATCAGCTTAGAACTCAATCCAGCTACGCCCCCTGGATCAAGAGGCTCTTTAAGAGCCAGACCCAGAAATTATCAAAGGCCGCTATGGAGGCGCTCTCCATTACGGCTTACAAACAGCCGACTACGCGCGGCGAGCTTGAGGCCATAAGGGGGGTCGATTCAGGGGGGGTCTTAAAAAAACTTATGGACAGAAGGCTTATAAAGATAGTGGGGAGAAAGGACACGCCGGGCCGTCCGGCGGTCTACGGGACCACAAAAGAATTTCTCGAAGCATTCGAGTTAAAGGACCTCTCCAACCTGCCGACAATAAAGGAAGCGCTCTTAAACGAAGAAAACGAGGAAGAGGAAGTAGATGGCACTAGAGAGGCTACAGAAGATAATAGCGACAGCGGGGGTGACGTCGAGGCGCAAGGCCGAGGAGATGATCGAGGAGGGGAGAGTGAAGGTGGGGGGGAAAGTGATCACCTTACTCGGGACGAAGGCGGATCCTCTTAAAGACCGTATCGAAGTAGACGGGAAGCCCTTAAACCCGTCCGGAAAAAAGTTTTATATCCTCCTCTACAAACCCAAAGGCGTGATCAGCTCCTCAAGCGACCCCGAGGGCAGGCCCGTTGTTACGGACCTGGTCAAGAAGGCCACAAAGGCGCGGCTCTATCCAATCGGAAGGCTCGACTTCGACGCGGAAGGCGTTCTCCTTTTGACGAACGACGGTGAGCTTACCACAAAGCTCATACACCCGAAATACGCAATAGAGAAAAAATATCTCGTCAAGGTCAGGGGCGTGCCAACGGAGAAGACGCTCGCAAAACTTCGAGCGGGGGTACGTCTCGAGGACGGCCTGACCGCTCCGGCCAAGGTCAGGTTTGTACGCGCCACAAAAGAGAACTCCTGGATCGAGATCGTAGTGACCGAGGGGCGTAACCACCTTATTAAAAGGATGTGCCTTGCTGTTAGACACCCCGTTAGCAAATTAAAGAGGGTCGAGTTCGCGGGACTGGACCTCAGGGGGCTTAAAAGTTCGGAATTTAAGATCCTGAACGATAGAGAGGTCGCAAGATTAAAATCATTGACCGAAAAGAAGGTACAAAAAGGCAAGGGAGCCGGGTGGGCAAAGGCCGGAGAAAAAAAGTCAAAAAAACCCTCGCCAAAGAAAAGAAAGAGCTCCTAACCAAGTACTATGCTGCACTCCTCACCCACTTCGGCGAACAGGGATGGTGGCCCGCGAGCTCGCGCTTTGAGGTAATTGTCGGCGCGATACTTACGCAGAACACCAACTGGGGCAATGTTGAAAAGGCCATCGGAAATCTTAAAAAGGCCGCCCTCTTAACACCGGGGGCAATGAGGGCCGCAAGCAGGGAAAAGCTGGCACTTGCGATAAGGCCCGCCGGATACTTTAACGTCAAGGCGGGCAGGCTAAAAAACTTCCTCGACTTGCTCTTTGACTCTTACGAAGGTTCACTTACAAAGCTTTTAAAAAAAGAAGACCTGGAGCTAAGGGACGAGCTTCTCTCTATAAACGGCATCGGCCCGGAGACAGCCGATTCAATTCTTCTTTATGCGGCGAACAAACCGGCCTTTGTGGTTGACGCCTACACAAAGAGAATACTAACGCGTCACGGCCTCGTTAAAAAGGACGTAGAATATCAAGAGCTCCAAAGGCTCTTTACCCGCAACCTGGAAGCCGACAGAGAACTCTTTAACGAATACCACGCGTTGATCGTAATGACGGGCAAGGAGTTTTGCAAAACCAAAGAGCCGCTTTGCGCTGAATGTCCGCTCGGCGAGTTTATCTAAAGACGAAAGAAGAAGGCCCTTGGGCGAGATAAAAAAAATGAGCGAACTCTTAAGCTCTCAGATCGCGGCGGGCGAGGTGGTAGAGCGCCCGGCCTCTGTTGTAAAAGAGCTTATGGAGAACGCGATCGACTCGGGTGCCACACGGATCTCGGTCTTTATAAACGAGGGCGGAAAGCGCCTTATCCGTGTCGTTGATAACGGCCTGGGCATAGAGCGCGAAGATATGGCGCTCTGTTTCGAGCGTTTTGCAACGAGCAAACTCGCGAGCATGGAAGAGCTTGAGGCAATTGAGACAATGGGCTTTCGGGGAGAAGCGCTCTCAAGTATCGCCTCTGTGGCAAGGGTAACTCTGGTTAGCCGCAGGGCCGGATGTGATACGGCTTCAAAGATTGTAGTCGAAGGTGGTAAAATTATCGAAGAGACGGAGGAAGGCGCTCCACCCGGCACGAGCGTGGAGGTAGCCGACCTCTTCTTCAACACCCCGGCGAGGGCCAAATTTCTAAGGACCGTCGGCACCGAGTTCGCCAGGATTACTGACGCCTTTAAAAAGATCGCGCTCGCACATCCGGAGATTGGCTTTAAACTCCATCACGGTTCAAGCAAGGTTATAGAGGCCCATCCCGGCACTCTGACCGAACGCATCGCGGAGATCTTCGGCACTGCAATCTTAAAAGAGCTTACCCAAATAGACGAACAGGGCTCTCATCCGGATATTAAGATAACGGGGCTAATTGGCGCTCCGAGCCTGACCTACCCGACCGGCAAAGGGCTCTTCAGTTTTATAAACAGCCGCCCAATCAAGGACGCCGGCCTTACCAGGGCCGTAACTATCGGCTACGGCTCCCTGATAGACAAAGGGCGCTATCCCTTTGCCATCATCTTTATAGATATCAACAAGGCCCTTGTCGACGTAAATGTCCACCCCGCAAAGAGCGAGGTGCGCTTTAAAGACCCGGGCGGCGTCTTCGACGCTCTGCGTTTTGCCATAAACAAAACTCTCGGGGCAACAAGCGCTCATGTAGGAAGCTCTAACCTGTCCGGCGGCGTAACCGCTAACCGGACCTCAGGCCTATACGCGACGGAGCATGCGGGAGCAAGCCTTAGAGGCGGGGCAAACGAATCGAGCCGGGCGTGGCCAAGACCGGTCCGTAGCGAAGCGGCGGGCGCAAAACCCCTCGATTTTATAAAGCCCGACCAGGAGACGCTGTCCCCTGAGTTCCTGAATATGGAAGTCATCGGCCAGCTCTGGGGCGAGTTCCTCCTGTGCCAGAGCTTTGGGCCTGAAGGTAATAACTACTATATGATCGACCAGCATGGCGCAAGCGAGCGTGCGCGCTTTGAGCGTCTTAAAAATGAGTACTACACGAGCGGCATCGCTTGCCAGCTTCTCCTTCTGCCCGAGCGCATAGAGACCGACCCGAATGAAAGCGAGGCCCTTAAGGCCGCTTTGGAAAAGCTAAAGGAGCTGGGCTTCGAAATAGAGCCCTTCGGACCATCGACCAAAAAAGACGGTGAGACATTTATGATAAGATCGGTTCCGTCGATCTTCACATCGGGGTCAATTGGCAGGCTCATTGTGGAACTCGCAAGTGAACTCTCTGAATTCGCGCAGAGCGCGAAGATAGAGGAGGGCATAGAAAAAATACTAATGACCATCGCCTGCCACAGCGTTATACGGGGTCCGAGGATGCTAAGCGCTACAGAGGCCGGGGGACTTCTAAAAGAGCTCTCAAAGATAGACTTCGCCGCGCACTGCCCGCACGGCAGACCGGTCGTGAAGAGATATACGAGGGCGGAGATTGAGAGTCTCTTTGGCAGAAGCTAAGAGATAAAAATGGGGCAGCAAAAAATAATCGTAATCTGCGGGCCGACTGCATCGGGCAAGAGTAGCATTGCCATGGAGCTTGCAGAGAGCTTTAATGCCGAGATCGTATGCGCCGACTCCATGCAGATTTATCAATATATGGATATCGGCACGGCCAAGCCCAGCAAGAACGATAGGGCCAAAGTTGTGCACCACATGATAGACGTGGTAGAGCCGGATGAGCCATTTAGCGCGGCTAAATATAGAGAAGAGGCCTCAAAAGCAGTAAACGAGGTCATAGGCCAAGGGAAAAATGTTATAGTGTGCGGCGGGACCGGCCTCTATATCCGGGTGCTCACTAAAGGCATCTTCGCCGGGCCTGAGCGCGACAGAGCTTTCAGGGAAGCTCTCGAAATTGAAGCGCAAGAAAAAGGAGCGGGCGAGCTTCACAAAAGGCTAAAAGAAGTCGACCCACAAAGTGCGGAGAATATTCACCCGAATAATCTCGTGAGGATTATAAGGGCCCTTGAGGTATTTCACGCCTCAGGCCGCCCTTTCTCAGAGTTTCAAGCGGAACACGCCTTCTCTGAAAACCCATACGACGCCCTTATGCTCTATATCGAGAGGCCAAGAAAAGAGCTCTACGCGCGAGTTAATGCCAGGACCGAGCAGATGATCGAAGAGGGCCTGGCAGAAGAGACAAGGGCGCTTATTGCCAGAGGTTACAAGGAAGACTTGAAGCCCATGCGCGCTTTGGGGTATAAAGAGATGGTAGGATTTATTAACGGGAGGCTCTCTTTGGATGAGGCCACTGAACTCCTAAAGAAGAATACCAGAAATTACGCCAAGAGGCAGATCACCTGGTTCAGGAATGAGGGTGAGATCAATAGGGTCTCTCCTGAAAATATAGAAGCCATCAATGAACGTATAAGGGGACACCTGTTATGATGAAAAAAATACTCGCAAGGCTTACGCTTACAGCCTTTGTAATAATAATGATATCTATTACCTTTTCACCCGGTGAGGCGCTAGCCAGGGAAGAGCCCTCGATAAGGAAGGTCCGGGGCGAGGGCGTCTCGTTTCAGCTCGATGACGAACGTGAAGTAAGGACCACGGCCATTGACGACGCGCTCAAAAAGGCGGTCGTCGGGGCCTACGAGTCGCTTATCGATCCGGCGGATGTCTCTATCAAAACAGAAAGGCTCAAAAAATCGGTCCTCTCAGCTCCGCTCAACTACATACTCGACTATCGCGTACTCAGCGAGGGCTGGATCAGGCATCTGGTAATCGAACCCGGCCTGCCTGTCCCCCCGAAGGGGGCAACCGGTAAGAGACCGGGTAGCGCTGACAATACATTATACGGCGACGAAGGGTCCGCACAGGGCGTTAGCCCACAAGAACAGGGACTGAGGCTCTACCATGTCTGGGTTGAGGCCAGCGTGGACTTTAAACAACTAAAGAGCGATCTTTCGCTTACGCCGAGCTTTGAGGGGGAGAGCACCTCGCTCGTCACCATACTGCTTATCACCATTACCGACTACAAGAGTTTTACCTCCCTTAAGGAGGCCATCGAGGATCTGGATAACGTCAAAGAGGTGACCCTGGACTCCTTTCTAAAGGGTAAGATAGTACTTACGGCAGAGGTCTGGGGCAACCCGCATGAACTGCTGGAAAGACTCAAGGCGAATAAGAACCTCCATGATCTCGATATAATACCCAGCGGAATGGACAGGATTACCATAAAGGGCGTGATAGAGAGATAATAAAGGCCTTTTCATATGACAAAAAAAATTCTTCTCCTGGCGCTCATCCTCTTAATTGCCGGCTGCGCCAGGACCGTATCCTTTGATCTAAGCGACGATTTCCGCCGCTTCAAGCCCGTGAGCGTGGTCGTCATGCCGGTTACTGTTGTGCAGACGGATCTGGATGAAATTAAGCCGGACGTGCTTGGATTGGTAAGAAGTACGGCTCTGGACAAACTACTTGAGAAGGGCTACTCGTCCGTGTCGCTTAAAGAGACGGACGCTTTGCTCAATGCCAATAGACTTCTCAAAAAAGAGAAGCTTCCGGCCCCGCGGACCCTGGCCCCGATATTCAGGACCGACGCCGTACTCTACACCCGCATTACCGAATGGAACGAGGGTCAACTGGCCTCCTACGCCTCTTTGAAGATCGGCGTCCAATTCATGCTCTATTCAAGCAAGGGCACGCTCCTGTGGGAGGGCTCCTATTCTACTAAGCAGTCGGATTTCAGGTTCGACGGCGACGCGACCACTCTCGGCGTGTTAAAGGCCTATGAGCCGCGCATACAGAGGATCACGGACGCCGTTTTTTTAACACTTCCAACAGCAGAAAAAAAAGAAGAGAGGCAAGAGTTCTATAGATGGCTGCCCTAGCCTCACTAAACCTCCCTAACCTGCTAACGATTATAAGGATCGTTCTGGTCCCAGTCTTTCTCTTGCTTGTCCTCTCAAACTCGCTCTTTTTAGCGGCAGTGGTCTTCGCGGTAGCCGGCCTGACCGATCTGGTCGACGGTATTATAGCGAGAAGGCTTGGAATTGTAACAAAGTTCGGCGCGGAGCTCGACCCCGTTGCGGACAAACTCCTTCTCTCGACCGCGTTTATCGCGCTTGCGTTCAAAGGGCTCATCCCGCTGTGGCTAGTAATCATTGTCGTCGCAAGAGACACTGTTATGCTCACGACCGTCATCATATTAAAACGCCTCAGATACGCCGTAAATACAAGGCCGATGATAACCGGGAAGTTAACGACATTTTTTCAAGTCTTAACCGTACTCACGGCTCTCCTCGCTCAAAGGGTCCCCGGCGCCTATCTGCTCTATATCTTTACGGGCTTTATTACCCTACTCAGCGCCGTGCAATACGCCTTCAGAGCATTCCATGTCGATTTAAAGATCTTCAAGTCCTTTAAGTCCGGCTGAGAGGGCTGGCATTGCCAGGTATTGGATAGTTCTTTCCCGAATATTCCAAAAACTTTTAAATTTCTCCCTTTTGTGTTAAGTTGCCGTTGGAATTTTTTTATTGCAAAGAGAGGTACATGTGTTTAAAAAGCTAACTATCTTCAAGGGCATAAAAAACAAGCTCGCCAGGAGCCACAACGCTATTGCCGGGGCCGTTGAGAGCGCGCTCCTGGGGGCGGGCAGGGAAGAGTGCCTTGAAAATCTGGAAGAGGCGCTCATCCTCTCCGATGTCGGCGTTAAGACGTCGATGGAGATAGTCGACAATCTTCGCGAAGACTTTGGAAACTGGAACGCTACCTCGGTCAAAGCGCGGCTTAGAGACGATATCTATAAGGTACTGAGCAAAGTGGAGGGGCCCATTGAACTTGGGCCCGCGCCTTACGTGATAATGGTCCTCGGCGTAAACGGCGTGGGCAAAACCACCACCATTGGCAAGCTCGCCTCCAGATTCACCCGGGACGGCAAATCGGTAATCCTTGCCGCGGCCGACACCTTCAGGGCCGCGGCGGCAGAGCAACTGGAGCTGTGGGCTGAAATGAGCGGCTCAATCATCATAAGGCAGGAACACGGGGGTGACCCGGGAGCCGTGGCATTCGATGCCATGAAGAGCGCAATAGCCAGGAAGGCGGATGTGGTACTGATAGATACCGCCGGCAGACTCCACACAAAGGTCAACCTCATGGAGGAGCTAAAAAAAATTAAGCGGGTGGTAGAAAAAGAACTCCCGGGAGCCCCCCACGAAAGCCTCCTTGTCCTCGACTCCTCCACCGGCCAGAACGCCCTTAACCAGGCAAAGATATTTAACGAGGAGATCGGGGTAAGCGGAATCGCACTGACCAAGCTCGACGGTACGGCTAAGGGGGGAATAATTGTAGCTATAGCGAGAGAGCTTGGGATTCCCATAAGGCTTATCGGGGTGGGCGAGGGCGTAGAGGACTTAAAGGACTTTGACGCTAAAGAGTTCGCCAGTGCCCTAATTTAGACAAGAGCGTGTGTATATAAAAAAACCCCGTAAGGCCCTTGGGCCTTACGGGGCGAAGATTGTACTCTATAGGCATTTAAAAATAAGCACCCACATGGAGGCCGGTCCTCCAGTTGCTGAAGTTGATCTCCAGCCATTGATTGAAGAATTCCTGCTCCTCTACAACCTGATACTTGCCGTCTATTCCGAAAAAGTACGATTCACCGTTATAGCTAAGATCAAAGAACGCCTGGGCGCCTTTTAACCACACGTTCTCATCACCAGAAATCGCAAAAGGGGTGCCGGTGTCGTTTACATCGATATCATAATTGACAAAAGTCCCGGAAAGACCCACGCCAAGGGTATAGGCCAAACTACCAAGGTCACGAGAGTAGGAAAGATTGACCTCTATCGGGATATACAAAATAGTATTTTTCCAGGTACCGATGAAATTGCCGGACTTGCCGCTGATCTCCTTTGGCCCGGTAATATCACCTGAAAAATTTGCATAACCTAGCTCCATCCCTATATCCAGATAATCGGTCACAGGGCTTCGCATTTCAATGGCTATATATAATGTTTCGTCTGAGTCCGTATCCTCAAGAAGGTTATCGGTAAATGTAAGCCAATCCACCTTGAGAGCCCCCTTGGCGCGTATGTCAGGGCTCGCGGCCAGGGCAGTAGTGGACGCTAAGATAAATACGGCAACCAGCGAAAATAAGAGAAATCTTTTCATTGCTTTGCCCCCTGCTCTTTTGTGGTTAAAAGGTACAACTTGAAAATCTTATGAGACGAGTCTTTCCGGATAATTATCGGAAATATAACGCAATCCCGCACTTTTGTCAATCTTTATACCGCGCCGGGGATTAACCGTAACTGTCCTTTTATTATGCATCTTTCTCAACGACCTTGCCTTTTCTAAACAAAAACTATCGTACGGTTCTCGTAGACAAGGAGTTTCCTTTGAAGGTAGAGCCAGACCGACCTGGTAAGTACGACCTTCTCCAGTTCCCTGCCTTTTCTAATCAAATCATTAACCGAGTTCTGATGGCTCACCCGCACCACATCCTGTTCGATTATGGGACCCGCATCGAGAGCGGGGGTGACAAAATGGCATGTCGCCCCTATGATCTTAACGCCGCGCTCATAGGCCGAGTGGTAAGGCCGTGCGCCCGGAAAAGCGGGGAGAAAGGAGTGATGGATGTTTATGATCCTGTCCGAAAAGCATTCTACAAAGCGGGCCGAGAGTATCTGCATATACCGGGCCAGCACTATGAAGTCAATATCGTATTCATTTAAAAGAGCAAGCTCTCGAGCTTCCTGTTCCTGCTTATTGTGAGTGTTTTTGGGAAAGCAGTGAAAATCGATGTCGAATTTTTTCGCAACATGCTCAAGGTCCGGGTGGTTGCCTATTATAAGCGGGATCTCCACATTCCACTCTTTACTTTGGACTGAACTGAGGAGGTCATAGAGACAATGGGACTGCTTTGAGACAAAGACGGCCATTTTCGGGGCCTCGTCCGAGAAGTAGATCTTCCACTTCATATCGGTCTTTTTTGCAATCGCTTCAAAAAAAAGATCCTCGATTTCCTCGGCCTCGATCTTAAAGAGGTCGAGCTCCCACTCGACGCGCATAAAAAAGACCTTTTTCCCCTGATCAACATGCTGATCAAGGTAGGTTATGTTGCCGTCGTTCTTATAGATAAACTCGGTTATCGACGCCACCAGCCCCTTTCTGTCCGGACAGTGTACGAGCAGTATTGCGCTACGCTTTTTCATATCGCCTTTTTTCCCTTTTTTCATGGTGACCCTAAATAAGAAACAAAATAGAGAAAGACGGAATCAAATATGCCCGTCCGTCTTCTCCATCTTAATGAAGAATATCAGGATGGCCGGAATGATAAAGACCGTAAAGACCGTGGAGAGCGCTAGCCCGCCGAGCACCACGCTGCCAAGCCCACGATAAAGCTCAGAGCCGGGGCCCGGCATAAGCACGAGCGGCAGCATGCCGAAGATAGAGGTGGCGGCACTCATATATATCGGCCTTAGCCGGGTTCTCGTCGCCTCAAGTACGGCGTGGCGATGGTCGAGACCATGGAGGTGAATATTGTTTAGCGACTGATGTATTATCAGTATCGCGTTATTTACCACAACGCCTATGAGTATCACGAAGCCGAGCATGGTGAGAACATCAAGCGGCTGCGGCGCTATAAAGATATTTACGAGCTTAAGCCCGATAAGACCCCCGGCGGCGGCCAGGGGCACGGTGAGCATTATGATAAGCGGATAGATGAAGTTCCCGAAGAGAGCGCTCATAAGGAGATATGTTATAAAGGCGGCCAATAGGAAGTTCCACTGAAGGGCGCTGCGTGTCTCGGTGAGCTTATCAGCGGCCCCGCTAAGGCTTACCTCCATGCCCTTTAAGAGCCCTTGGGCGCGAAGCTCAGGGACGACCTTCTCCTCTAACAATTCCATAGCCTCCTGAAGCGCCATGGTTTCTGGCGGGGTTATCTGAAGCGTTACAGTACGCAGCCTCTCAAGATGCCTTATCTCGGTTATACCCGAAGTGCGAAAGAGATTCGAGAGCGAAGAGACCGGGACGATATTACCCCCGCCGGTGGTAATGGGGGCTTCGAAGAGCGCTTCGGGGGTATCAAAGTCCGCCTCGAGGGCCTTAACCACCAGGTCTATCTTCTTCTTACCCTCCTCTTTAAAGTCCCCGACCTGCCTGCCGTCCATAAGCACATCCAGATATATGCCGAGCTCCCTTGCGCTTAGCCCCGCGCTCTTAAGGCGCTCCCTGTCCGGTATAATACGCACCTCCGGGTAGAGCAGTTCAAGCGAGGGCTTGGGCCTGATTTGAGCGGCGGGGATCTCTCCCCTGATAGCGCCGAACATGACGCCGGCCGCCATGACGAGGCCGTCCAGATCCCCGCCGCTTAGATCTATATCTATGGTCCTGCCGCGGCCGAGCCTCGTGGCGAATATCGAGGCCTGACTCGATATACCGAACATCGCGGGGATGGAAAAGATAACGCCCTTGAAGAGCGGCAAGAGCTCTTTGGCGCGGGCCGGGTCCTCGCTTATGGCGCCAAAGAGCATGATCTGCTCAGAGCCCACATAGAACATGTTCTTGATCGCTGGGAGGTTATTGTACTCCTTGCCGATATGCGGCGCTACAGAGCTGAATATTTGCTCGCCCATATCCCTGCGCTCAGTATAGGAGAGCCCGGGAGGGGGTATAAGTATATTTATAATGAGGTTCCTGTTGCCCTGCGGCAGGTACTCCATCTTCGGCATCAAGACGGCTGCCATAAGCACGGCAAAGAGGATTAACGAAATAATAGTTATAAGCCTTGTCTTCACATCTTTGATCGCCCAATTGACAAGGCCCATGAGCAGATCTGATAGCATGCGGCCAATAGAGACGATCTTGCCGACGCGGCCGGCCGAGAGATCGGCGCCCTCCCCGGCTCCCTGCCTGATACTGAAGAGCTGTTTCGACAGCATGGGTATTACGCTAACTGACACCAGGAGGCTAAGCGTAACAGAGCAGGTTATGGCTATGGCGATGTCGCGAAAGAGCTGGCCCGCCTCTTCTTGAATAAAGATTATCGGCAGGAATACCGCGACGGTCGTAACGGTGCTGGTAAGCACCGCGCCCC
>CBDVCO010000042.1:0-14976 GCA_965372515.1 uncultured bacterium
TTCAGACTAGCGGTTAAAGTGAACCCTAGAAAACCAAAGGCAACCCAACCCGAAAAAAAGAGGAGATAGTAAGATGGATACCCGAAAGAGCCTGTTAATCTCTCTCATGATCGCCGTATTCCTGGTCTCTATTCCAGTACTCGCCTCGGCACAGATGGGCATGAACCCTTGCGGCGGAAAGAATCCGTGCGCAAAGAAGGCGCGAATGGAGATGCGCCAGGAGATGTGGCAAGAGCACCACGAGATGAAGCTCGAGAAAATGGAGATGCTAAAGGAGACCATGGAGATATTAAGGGACCTGGAGCATAAGCCCTCGGCCAAGCAGAAAAAGAAGCTCTCCAAGATGATCGAGAGGCTCGAAGAGATGGAGGAGACCTGCAAAAACAGGAAGAAAGAGAAGAAAGAGTGGAAGAAGCGCCGCAAAACGGATGACGACAACGGTAACTAAAAAAGAGGCCAATACCAGCATGACCTCTAAGGGCATCTAAAAGAAGATAATAAAAAAAGGGGCCGGTCTTAAAGACCGGCCCCTTTTTTTATTGCCTAATATTACCCTATTCGTAGAGCGACTCTGTGGAGGCACCAGGTCTCAAAAGGCCGCTTAGTACACGCCAGGACTTCTTTAAAAACCTGCCCTTGATCTCACTATAGAACTCCTCGCAATCTATCTCGCCGCGCAGGACATTATAGTACTTCTCCATTACCCCCGGCTCCATCTCAACCAACCTGTACCATATCCTCGGATATTTATAGATCAGCCCGGCAAGGCCATCATTGGCCTCGAAGCCCGGATAGAATTCCTCGGCTATCTGTTCCTTATATAGCGAAAGCTCTTTCACTGAACCCTCGAGCGCTTGTTCCACGCTGCGGGCCGCTATCTGGCCGCTCCTCATGGCATAGTATATGCCTTCGCCCAGGAACGGGTCCACCAGGTGCGCGGCGTCGCCAACGACAAGCGTCCTCCCTTTAAAGAGCTTTTGGTCCCTGCCGTGATAGACCGGTAGGAACCAACCCTTTATTTTAGGTCTCGCAAGACCGTGGAGTACCGGGTGGGATTCTATGAACTCGTTAAAATACCTCTTGATATTGCCCTTGATCTTAGATGAATATCCGGCTATGCCGACAGAGAGGGTCTCGGCCTTGGGGAAGATCCACGCGTATCCGTAAGGGACAGAGCCGAAGTCCACAAGGCACCTGCCCCTGAGCCTCTTAATCTCGTTAGTAGAAGCGGAAAACTCGGAGGTAATGGACAGGTGGCTGTGTCTGTAATCCTTATTGAAGAACTCACGGCCGATAACACCGTTAGCGCCGTCGGCGCCTATCAGATACCGAGCCCTGTGTTTACCGCTCTTGGTACTAACCTCTACATGATCGTCTTTTTCAACGCAGGAAGTAACGCACGCGCCTTCGATAATTTCGGCGCCCGCCTCCCTGGCCCTGTCGACAAGAAAGGCGTCGAAGCGGTCTCTGGAGACGTTATAGGCTATGGGCCTGGTGGAGTCTATGTCGATCTTCCTCGCGCCCTTGAAGGTAAAGCTTATACCCGTTACCGTATCCTCGATCAAGTCGGAAAAATCGAAGTCTACTATAGGATCCACCTTTACGGAGAGACAACCGCCACAGGGCTTATTTCGCGGGAATCTTTCCTTGTCCAGGGCGAGGACCCTAAGCCCCTTCCTGGCAAGGTCGTATGCCGCCATAGAGCCTGCGGGGCCAAGCCCTGCCACCATAACGTCGTGCATCCCTCTATTCCTTCTCCCCTTCAAGGGTAAACTCCGGCTGGTCGGCCCAGAAGCCCATCTTCATGATAGAGTCCTTCTCCCACCTCAAGAGATCGTAGTGGTCCTTCTCCATCTCGACGAGCCTTGTAAGTACCTCCCTCTCACCCTCTCCAACCGCCTCCTTTAGAAGGCCCGAATAGAAACCGACCGCCTCCTCTTCGTTATCCATGGCGATCTCTACCGCTTTAAGATCGGACTCTTCCTTCTTATACTTCTCCATGAGTTCGTTCTTGTCGGGATAGATGGGAAGGCCCGCGTCCTTGAAGGCGTCGCTCTCTCTGGCCGCCTTCATGCCTATCCATCCCCTTCCGGCCTTGACCGAATCTGAGAGCGCGATAATATACTTGATATGATCAAGCTCCTCTTTGGCAAGGTGCTTGAAGACGTTCCTGCCCTTTTCGTCCTCCATCATCTCTACAAGGTCGGTATAGTAGCTGTAGCCGACCATCTCCGTCTTGAGCGCGGTCTGCAATCTATCTATAATAGCCGTTTCAGTATCCTCAGCCATGATGAACCTCCAGGGTTTTTTGTTGTTAAGCGGGGGGAGGGGACTACTTGCCGTGCTTCTCCATATCCCGCTTCTTGTCAAGGGCCTCCGCCCTGAGCATATCCTCGCACGCATGACATATTACCGTATCGGACGGCTTCGCGCATACGCTGCAGATATGCTTCTTCTGTGCCAGGCTCTCTTCTTTCTTCTCTTCTTCCATGAACTACCTCCTGTCTTACCTGAATTATTGACTTAGAAAACCCGCAAACCCCCTTAAGGGCGCTTTGGGGACTAAGCGTTTATAGCGATCATGAGCTTATCGCAACAAAAAGGTTCGAGCTTGCTTTCGGTCTCCTTGATGGTCATGACCTCGGTCGCGCAAAGCGTACAGCGGAATATCGTGTTGATTTGATCGGTAAGCTCCATGGCCACGTCACAGCAGTATGGTCCGAGCGACCCCTTACCGTGGCGTATGACCGAGACCTCGGCGCCGCAGACCGGGCACCTGTATACGCTCCCGAGCCGGCTAGCGGATCTCATCGACCTTCTCAACCAGTTTCATATCGCGCGAACAGCACTTGGGTTCCATAACGCCTATGCCGCCCTTGGTCACCATGACCATGGAGCCGCACTTCGCGCAGGCGTATGCCTTGCCGACCTTGATGGTCCACTCGTCGGTCCACTCGTCAACCTTCCATTCTTCTTCGGTCATCTGGAAATATCCTCCCTAATTGTAACGCTTATTACAATAAATTCGACCTGTCTTTAAACGAAAAACCTGAAAGGGCCGGAGCTTCTATTCCCTTGTGCTGAACAAGCACCTTGAAATTCTCCCCGCCGCCCCCCGGCATTATAAGCTCCTTTATCGACTGGTTATGGGTTATGGCCTCAAGGCACTCGGCACTTTCGCCTTTGGCCTCCTTCAGTTCCTCGGCAATGCCGAGGCCCATCAGGAAGTGCGACTGGTTCGTAAAACCCGTTAGGTTCAAGGCCCCCTCTACGCCTGAGCTAACAACGCTCGTGAAGTCCACATGCGCCGTAATATCTTGAAAGCCTAACGATCTGTACGGGTCGTCGTTTATGGTATGGCGATAGTGGCAAAGCAGCGTCCCCTGCCTTTCCGGAGAATAGAGCTCGCGGGCCGGGAGGCCGTAATCGATAGAGATCACGAAACCCTTCTCTAATATGGCCCCGGCCTCTTTTATCCAGTCAATACTACTGAGCGATACCTCGGCCTCCTGACCCTCTTCCAGATCTATATTCAAAGAGGCGAAGTACTCTCCGAGCCTCTCTGTAGACGGCTCTCTTGCCACATCCACGAAACCGCCGCCGCCATCATTCGGGTCAATGTCGACGTATAGTTCTTTAAGACCTTCAGAGCTTCCAACGACCCTGTGAAAGGGCAGGGCGTCCAGGAGTTCGTTGGTAAATATCACCCCGTTTTGAATATTGCCCACGCTCTTAATATCATTATAGCAGTCAACCGTCTTACCGTCCAGACGGGCACCATCCAAATGGCAATCAGAGCGCTCTACCATCACAGCTTTGACTGCCTCGTAAAGCTCAGGGAAGAACTCTTTAAGCGAATTCAATATACCCTTTAAGATAAGTCCCCTGCCGCCGCCCGCCTCAATGAGCGTAAAATCCTCAGGCGCTGAAAGCGCCCTCCACATCTCTTCGATCTGTCTTGCAATTAGTTTTGTAAAGACCGGCCCGGCATCGGCGTTGGTTATATAATCTCCACCCCCGCCCCATACCTCTTTGCCTGAGGTGTAATAACCGAGCCCGGGATGATAGAGGGCCATCTCCATAAATTCAACAAAGGTTATCGGCCCCTTATCCTTAATAAGCCCGCTTATAATGCGCGTTAGCTTTAAGTCCTCTCTCTCAGTCACCCGTCATCTCTACAAAGGCCGACTTCGGCGCCCCGCATACCGGACACTCGTCCGGCGGCTCGTCTCCTTCGTGCACGTAGCCGCATTCGATGCATTTCCACTTCTTCATCTATCCTTCTCCTCGATTACCTTTCATCAACGCACCTCAAAAGGGCACTTTTTATTTCTTGCCTGTGGCTAGAAGCGATTGACCAATGTCAGCGTGCGACTCCTCTTCGATGAGAATGTCCTCAAGAAGCCGCCTCGTGGTATAGTCCTTAAGCTTTTCGGCGAGCCCAATCTGCTGTCTGTACCTCTTTATGGCATTTTTTTCAAGATCGAGATCGTCTTTCAGCATCTGCTTGAGGGTGCCGCCCCTCTTGACCTGATCGATCTTAAGGGTAGGTATCCCGCCCAGATAGGCGATCCTCTCGGCGAGCATCTCGGCGTGGCGCATCTCGTCCAAGGCCGACTGCCTGAATATATCCTTTACTCCAAGCGCTTCTAAGCCCTCTGCCGAGTAATGATGGCCCATATACTGCATGATAGCGCCCAATTCCGCGCTTCTCGAACTATTCAGCGCGCTTATTATCTGTTTAGTATCTTTCTTGGTCATTTTTACCCCCCTGAGTTTCGTTTGTGTCGTAAAAGAGAAGCTATTCTAACTCCTTTAATCTGCCTACGCAATATAAAACCACACTGGTGTGGCTGGACTGCTCCGGGTGGTTATTCTCTCTTCCTGAAATAGAGCCTTATGCACACGTTCTCTATATCCAGAGATTCGCGAAGCCTGTTTACGATATACCTGCGATAGCTCTCAGGCAGCCCCTCCGGGCGGTTAGTAAATGCCACGAATGTCGGCGGCCTTACCCCGGTCTGGGTAATATAGTATAGTTTCACCTGCCTGCCCATATGGAGCGGCGGGGGCTTTCTCGTCTTAATACCCTCAAAGACCTTATTAAGAGCGTTGGTCGTGATCCTTGAATTCAACTGCTCGACCACCACCTGCACCGCCTCTAAAATGTTAGGCAGCCTCTTGCCCGTAAACGCCGAGACAAAGACCACCGGCGCATAGGAGAGAAAAGGTATCCTCTCATGGAGCGCTTCAATAAACCTATTCGTCGTATGGGTGTCTTTTTCTACTATATCCCACTTGTTGACGACTATCACGCACCCCTTGCCCCTGCGCTCTATTATACCAGCGATTCGTTCATCCTGCGACTTTACGCCGTCCTTCCCGTCTATGACGAGACATGCCACATGACACCTGTCTATGCTCCTGATGGCCTCCATAACGCAGTATGTCTCGACCTTTCTGCTGACCCTGTTCTTCTTCCTTATGCCGGCGGTATCTATAAAGGTGTATTTAATCGACTCGTACTCAAATGGGGTATCTACAGAATCCCTCGTGGTGCCTGGCACGTCTGAGACAATGCTTCGCTCTTTATTGAGGAACTTATTCAGTATGGAAGACTTCCCGGCGTTCGGCCTGCCTACGAGCGCCACACGCAATCGATCGTCCTCATCATCTGCCGGCCCTTCAGGTTTTGGCAGATGAGAAAGTATAGCGTCGAGCAGCTCATAGACCCCTTCGCCGTGCTCGGCGCTTACGGTAAAGAGTTCCTTAAGGCCAAGCGCGTAGAAGTCGGCCGTCTCATCCGCTAGCTTCTTTGTCTCCACCTTATTTATCGCATAGACTACGGGCTTGCCCGATCTTCTAAGTATCTCGACGATCTCCTTGTCCTCGTGTGTAGCGCCCTCGCGCGCGTCCATCAGGAAGACGATCAGGTCGGCGTCCTCTATCGCGACGCTTGACTGCTCCCTGACCTTCTTCATTATTTCACCCTCGGCCTTTGGCTCGAATCCCCCGGTGTCGACGAGCGTAAAGGGCACTCCCTTCTCCTCGACGTCGGCGAAGTTAAGGTCCCTCGTCACACCGCTCTCGTCGGTGGCAATGGCCTTACGCCTGCCGAGAAGCCTGTTAAAGAGCGTCGACTTTCCGACATTGGGGCGGCCCACTATGGCGACTAGCGGCTTCATTGATCTCTTTCCGGTATACCCGTGGAAAAATTACGCGTCATAACCGAACTCCTTTAAAGCGGACCGGTTTTTCGTCCAGTCTTTTTTGACCCTGACAAAGAGCTCAAGAAAGACCTTCACCCCAAGGAGCCTCTCCATGTCCTCTCTTGCGGCCTTGCCGATGGTCTTAAGCATCTTACCGCCCTTGCCGATGACTATGCCCTTTTGAGAATCGCGCTCGACGTTTATAACGGCCTTTATGGCGACGAGATTCTTCCTGTGTTTTTCTTTAAACTCCTCGATAACGACCGCGATCGAGTAGGGTATCTCCTGGCTCGTATAGCGAAAGGCCTTCTCGCGTATGATCTCCGCCACGAGAGTTCTTTCAAGGGTGTCGGTAATGATGTCGTCCGGGAAGTATCTCGGCCCAACGGGCAGCAGCTTCTCTATGGAGCTTAAGAGCTCGTCGATATTTATTCCCTTTGTAGCCGATATAGGGACGACCTCCTTAAAAGGAAAGCGGGCGGAGTAGTCCTCGATAATCGGCAGGAGTTCTTCTTTGGATATTTTATCTATCTTATTTATGACGAGGCAGACAGGGGCCTTTACGCGCCCCAGGTTCTCTATTATAAGGGCCTCGTCTTTATCTCTCTCTTTGGACTTCTCTTTATTGGAATGCCGATTGGCCTCCACCATAAAGAGCACTCCGTCGATCTCGCTAAGCGAGGCGAGCGCCTCCTTTACCATATAGGCGTTCATCAGCCCCTCCTTACCGTGAAGACCGGGGGTATCTATAAAGACGATCTGGGATGCGGGGAGGTTCTTGATCCCACGCATCCGGTTACGGGTGGTCTGCGGCCTGTCGGAGACTATCGCCACCTTCTCGCCGAGGATGGCGTTTAGGAGGGTGGACTTGCCGACATTCGGCCTGCCTATTATGGCTATGAATCCCGATCTGAATTTCATGGTCTGTTAAGGTTATCATCAAGGTCTAAAGGTGTCAAAGAAAGGCGGGTTATTTATTAAGACCCTCTATCCTTAATAAGTTCTCTCTCGCGCCCTTGTGTAACGGGTTCAATTCTAAAGCCTTTTGAAAACTCTCTTGTGCCTCTCTCTTTTGGCCGCTTCTGGCGAGCGCTATGCCGAGCTTATTTAATAGATTGGCGTCTTTCAGTCCCGCCCCTTTTATACGGACGGCCAAGCCATAACGCTCCGCGGCCTCATTAAAACCGCCCATCGTATAGTAGACGTTCCCCATATTCTCGTTTATTAAAGCCCGGCTGCCGGGCCTTGTAGTCTCCTTTAGAGCCAGCGCGTAATTCCTAAGCGCAAGCTCGTACTCTTTTTCCTCAAAATAAAAGGCACCGAGGTTATTGTGCGCCTCTGTGGAACGGGGGTTTAAGCTAAGCGCACGCTCATAGGCAAGCCTGGCCTCTTCCTTGTAGCCCAGTTCGTCGGCAGCGCTGCCGAGGTTTACGTAGACAAGGTCCGAGTCCAGGGTCTTCTCTGCGCTATCTTTCCACAGGGTATATTCGCTCTTCCACACGCGGTTCCTCTTAAATGTCTTAATCGACGCCGCCCCCGTAACGAGCAGGATAACCGCCACGAATAAAATGAGCGCGCTTCGGGGATTAAGTCCCTTTAAAGAGAAGTTGAAGAGATATACGACAACAAGGGCGAGCGGGGCGATGGGCAGATAGAGATAGCGCTCGGCAAAGACGCTTCCGCCCCCGCCGACACCCGGTATGTAAAGCGCCGGCAAGAGAGAGAAGAAGGCCCACAGGAGAGTGAATACTATCAACCCTTCGCGTCTTTTAAAGAACAAGAGCGCGATTACAGGCCAGATCACAAGCATGGAGATCAGGAACCTCGCGTCTGTCAAAGCGGCTATCGGATGAAAGACCCTGAATATGTTGAGCTCTGACGGAAAGGCAAAGAAGAGTATATAATCGGAGAGCAGAGGAAAAATATTTATCGCCATTTGAAAGAGACCCATCTCGTCGATCTTACTCTCCGGCACTACGGAGCCCGCGACAGCGACCCTGATCACAAAGTAGCAGACTATGAGCAATACGTACGGCAGGTACCTCTTTATGCGCAGCCCCTTTACCCCCCCCTTCGAAACAAAGCAGAGGTCAAAGAGTATGAGCACCGCCGGGAAGGTCAAAGCGGTCTCCTTACAGAGGAGAGAAGCGAAGAAGGCAAAGAGAGAGAGAAAATAAAAGAGCCGCCTGCCTGCAAACGAGATCATATAGAGATAGAGCGAGAGGAGCAGAAAGAGAGTAAATGAGAGTTCGGTCATGGCCGATACCCATGCGACCGGCTCAACATGAGCGGGGTGTACGGCAAAGATGAGGGCCGAGGCAAAGGCAAGAAGGCTCGCCTTGTTAAGGCCAGTCTTGTTAAGACCAGTCTTGTTAAGACCAGTCTTATTTAATTCAAAAGAGCTGAACAAGAAAAGCGCTATCAAAAAGACGAGTACGGTATTTACGCCGTGGAATATTACATTGACGAGATGATAACCCCACGGCGAGAGGCCGAAGAGATGATAGTCGATCATAAATATGACGTGGAGTATGGGGCGGTAATAAAAGGAAGCGCTCTCCTCCCTGAAGCCCCACAGATGAGAAGTGAAGATCTCAGGAAGGTATTTAAAGTCCCTGATCCAAATATTTTCGATCACCACATGGAAGTCATCGTAGAAAAAGCCGTTAAAGAGCGTGTTCGAATAGGCGAGCATTGAGACGAGGAACAAAATAATGATCGGCCATCTACGAGTTGCGAATATGTTGTTTAGCTTTTCCATAGCTTTATTAATATGCGCCTCGTTACCTGGCTAAAGGCTTGGCGGCCCTCTCAAGATTCTTTCTTGCGCCGATATGGGACGGGTCCAGGTCAAGCGCCTTTTGAAAGCTCTCCCGGGCCTCTTTCGTACGCCCGCTTCTGGCGAGCGCGATGCCGAGCTTGTTTAAGAGACTTGCGTCTTTTAGCCCGGCGCCCTTTATCCGGACGGCTTCTTTGTAACGCCCTACGGCCTCCCCAAGACTACCCATAGCATAGTAGACGTTGCCCATATTCTCGTTTATTAAAGCCCTGTCGCTCTGCTTTGTCGTCTCCTCAAGAGCCTCTTCGTAGTTTTTAAGCGAAAGCTCGTACTCCTTGGTCTCAAAGTAGAGCACCCCGAGGTTATTGTGGGCCTCTGTGGAGTTGGGGTTTAAGCTAAGCGCACTCTCGTAGGCACTGAGGGCCTCGGCCTTGTAGCCCCGTTCGTCGGCGGCACTGCCGAGGTTTACATAGACAAGGTCCGAGTCTAAAGTTTTTTGTGCGCTGTCCTTCCAGAGAGAATAGTTATCTTTCCAGACATTGTTCCTCGCAAAAGTTGCCGCACTAAACACTCCGCAGGCGAGCACGATAACGATTACAAAAATTACATTGGCCCGCCTTTTTACGAACCGTCTTAAAAAACAGGCGAACCAATATATTATAAAAATTAAAAACCCGGCGCTCGGCAGATAGAGGTAGCGCTCGGCAAAGGCGCTGCCGCGAGCACCCGCGCCCGCGATATAGAGCGCTGGCAAAAGAGGCAAGAGCGCCAGGAGCCACGCAAAGGCCGCGGCCCTATCTTTGCGCCTTAAATTAATAACAAAGAGAACTACGAACGGGGCTATAACGATAATCGACGCGAGCACTCTAAGGTCCAGGACGCTAAGCACAGGATGAAATACATAGAAGGCGTTTAGATCGACGGGGAAAAATATCAGCCTGATGTAATCGGAGACAAGCGGAAAGATATTTATAAAGTACTGAAAGCCGGAGAGCTCTTCGTGCTGAACCTTCGGCACGAGCCCGCCCGAGACCAGAAGCTTAACAATAATATAGAAGATGAGTATAATAATGTAGGGCAGGTATCTCCTTAGAGCTAGCCCCCACCCGCTTGCCCCCTTCTTTTTGAAAGAGATGTCAAAGGCGACAACGACAAAGAAGAGCATTACCCCGGTCTCCTTAAAGAGGAGCGCTAAAATAAAAGATAGCCATGAAAGGGGTAAGACCCACCTGCCGTTGTTTTCATATGCCATTATATAGAGGTAGAGCGAGAGGAGAAAAAATAGCGTAAAGCCAAGTTCCGGGATCGCGCTCACCCACGCCACCGCCTCTGTGTGGACCGGATGCAGAGCAAAGAGAAGGGCGGAAGCCAGGGCCAGATGGGCGCCCTTTAAAACGGCTCCCCCCTCTCCATGTCCCTCATCTCCGAAAAATAAATGGCGTGCCAGCAAATAGACAAGGATGGAATTTACGGCGTGGACTATAATGTTGACTAGATGATAGCCCCACGGCGTAAGGCCGAAGAGGTGAAAGTCGATCATAAATACGAGGTGCATGAGCGGGCGGTAGTAGTTTGAGCTCCTCTCAGGGTCAAAGCCCCACGCAGGAGTTGTAAAGATCTCCGGGAGACTACCCGCGTCCCTTATCCACCTGTTGCCCAAGACCTGAAAGCCGTCGTCAAAGACAAAACCGTGCCAGAGTGTATTCGCAAATACTACGGCAGCGGCAAGGGCGACAAGAATCACCATCGGCCGCCTTGAGGAGAAGATATCCGCTTTCTGCTCCATCACCTGGCGCTGCCTTTTTGCCACTCAATCTTAAGCGTCCTCCCGGTCCCTGGTGTAAGCTTTGCCATCTCGGATTGGCGAAGCCCCGCTACCCACAAGACTTCTTCACCGCAAACGAGTATGGGCACGCTACCTCTCGTAAGCCTTGCGACCTTATCGTCCACAAAGATATCCTGTATCTTCTTTACCCCCTGCATACCCATTGGGGTCATCCTGTCGCCCGGCCTGAAGGTGCGAAGCACGAGCGGGCCGTTCTTTTCATCAAGGACGTCGAGGTCGAAGAAGGCGACCATATTGGACGCGCCCTTTGGATCAAGTCTCTCTTCCAGGATCTCGGCCTTGAAGGTTTCACCTGTATCACCCAGCCTGGTTACGCCCGGCACATTTAACTCAACTTCATATTCACTCGCGCTCATTTGCTCCGCGTCCAATTCAATGATGACCCGCTCGTATTCGCGCCTTAACTTAAGTCCTCCGGGCAGGTCTACGCTCGCAGCCGGTTCAATCGAACGGATAAGATTCAGGAAAGATTCGACGTGCGCCCTGTAAAACTCTTTTGAACTTCCCTTTAGAGCACGAACCGCCATAAGAAAGACCCTCGCTGAAAGCGCCGGGTGCGCGCCGGCAAGGGGCTCTCTTGAAAAGACGAGAGCGCCCTCACCTTCACTCTCCAGCGCGCTATTAAATAGCGTGCTAGCTTCATTCTCTATAAAGGAGTAGTCAGTCTCGGCCATCGCCGAGAGAGAGCTGAGCGCCTCTTTTATCATTGGGTTATAATCGCTTTCTAAAAGCGGAATGAGATCGAGCCTCAATCGGTTCCTAAGATATTTAATGTTTTTATTCGAGCTGTCCTCGACAAAGCCTACGCCGCGCTCTTTTACGTATTGCTCGATCTCGGCTCTCGATACCTCTATCAAAGGCCTGATATACGGCTCCCTGACAGCGGGCATTCCGCTTAGCCCCTTAAGCCCGCTCCCTTTTAAGATGCGCATGAGCACTGTCTCGGCCTGATCGTCTTTGTTGTGGGCTAGCGCGATACGCGTGGCATTTAGCTCTTTTGCGGCCTCAGCAAAAAAGGCGTAGCGCGCCTCTCTCGCGCGCTCTTGAAGAGAACCCTCGCCTCCGTCTTTAAGCTCGCCTTCGGCGAGCGTCCTCGTATAAAAGTCGAGCCCCCTCTCTTTCGCCGCCTTCTCGACGAAACCTTGATCGCGCGCGGCCTCCGCACCCCGAAGATTATGATTCAGATGACATAGGGCGAGCTTGATATTAAGTTCATCTTTAAGAGAGGAAAAAATATCAAGCAGCGCCATGGAATCTATACCGCCTGAGACGCAAAGGAGCACGACCGCGTTCTCTTCTATCATAGAGAAACGGGCGAGCGTCTTTTTTGTCTTTTGCTTAAGTTGAGACATAAGAGGACTACTCCGGTATCGGCAGTTCAACACCCTCTATAATGGCCTGTGGGATGGTAGTAACCAGGTCTATAGCCTTATCCTCACCGACTATCTCGCTTGCCGACATTACGGCTTCACTGAGTATTGTCGGCCTTGAGGTAGTTGAATGGGAATCGGTGGCAATAGCGTGCACGAGCCCTTCTGCAAGCAGGAAGTTCGAGAATTCCTGCGCCTCATCGCCTGCCGCGCCTGTAACGCTCTGGGCGGTAAGCTGAATAAGCGCCCCGCTTTTCACCGCCCTGACGAGCTTGTAGGGGTTCTTCAGGAAATAAAAATTTCTCTCAGGGTGGGCGATGACCGGCCTGTACCCGGCCCGTATCAGGTTGCCAACCGACATCTCCCATCCATCGGGAAGTGTTTCGAGCCGGTTTGGAAGCTCCATCAGGAAATAGAGGTTGTTTCCATTAATACAGAGGAAATCCTCTTTATCGAGATAGTCTAGGGTGTCGGGTGTAAGGCGCACCTCCGCGCCGATAAGGATCTTCAGATCGAGGCCCTCTTCCGCGAGCATCCCGTTTAAGAGGACGGCGGCATCGGCCACCTCATCGGACGTAGGGAGGGTATATTCACCCGGCTTAAAGTGGGGAGTGGCGACTATCACCTTTATGCCGTCGGCGCTGGCCATGCGGCACATGGCGAGCGACCCCTCGATGGATGAGGGGCCGTCGTCGATATTCGCTAATATATGGCAGTGTAGGTCTATCACGCTCTACCTGCAGGACGCCCTTACCGCGGCGTCTACTTTATATATCCGTGTTTCTCCAGTTTAATGAGTATCCTCTGGGCGGCCTCGTCGGGCGTGCAATCCTGCATATCTATCACAAGGTCCGGCTCCTCGGGCGCTTCATAGGCCTCGCTTATGCCGGTAAAGTCCTCTACGCTCCAGCTCCTGGCCATCTCGTAGAGCCCTCTCGTGTCGCGCTCCTCGCAGACATCTATCGGGGTTGAGACATAGACCTCCAGAAAACCGCCCTGGAGCGAGATCATATCCTTTACCCTCTTTCTTATCTCGGCATATGGGGCTATCGGCGTACAGATCGCCACGCCGCCGGCCTTCGTTATCTCGCTAGCCACAAAGCCTATGCGATTAATGTTGATCTCCTTATCTTCCTTTGAGGCGTCAAGCTCGCTTGAGAGATATTTCTGGACCTTCTTACCGTCTAGCAGCGTGATCGAACGCCCGCCCATCTCAAGGAGCTTTACCCTGAGCGCGTTGGCTATCGTCGCCTTGCCCGCGCCGAGGAGGCCGGTAAAGAAGATCGTAAAACCCTGCTCGTGCTTAGGAGGATGGGTCTTTCTTAGTTCATCGACCACCTCGGGGTAGCTGAACCATTCGGGGATCTCGAGCCCCTCCATCAAGCGGCGGCGAAATTCCGTACCCGAGATATTTAGCGTCTTCTGGTCTTCGGCGACCTCGTCGATCGGCATATAGCCTGCCCTCTCCTCCACATATACCATCATGCGGAAGGGGACCATCTCCATGCCGATCTCCTCCTGGTGCTTCTCTACAAGCTCCTGGGCCTCGTAGGGTCCGTAAAAGGGCTTGTCCTTGCTGTCATTTCCGGGCCCGGCGTGGTCCCTGCCGACGATAAAGTGCGTGCACCCGTAGTTCTTCCTTATAATGGCGTGCCAGAGAGCCTCCCTCGGCCCGCCCATACGCATGGCGAGCGGCAATAGACTAAGTGCCGTCGTCTGCTCGGGATACTGCTTAAGGAGCTTTTCATAACAGCGCACCCTTGAGTAGTGGTCTATGTCGCCGGGCTTTGTCATACCGACGACCGGCTGGATAAGGAGGTTCGCCTCCGAGCTTTGCGCCGCGCGGAAGGTTATCTCCTGATGGGCGCGGTGCATGGGGTTACGCGTCTGAAAGGCGACGACATTGTGCCAGCCCTGCCGCTTGAACCTGTCCCTAAGCCCCCTCGGGGTATTCCTCAGATGGCCGAAATCAAAATGCATGGGAAGCTCAATACCGTGGAGCGTTCCGCCCAGATTGACCGGGCCCGCCGTGTTGAAAAGATAGTCGACAGCCGGGTGTTTTTCGTCAGTTGTAGCGTAAACGCTCTTGGCCTCCTTCTTCTTATCCGGGGTCCAGATGTCGGCTATATCGAGCACTGCGAGGAGAACTCCCTGCGGACTCGTAAGCGTAATGGAAGTGCCCTCTTTGACCTCTTCGGCGAACTCTTCGCTCACGTCAAGCGTGATGGGTATCGGCCATATGGTGCCGTCGGCCATGCGCATATCCTTACAGACCGAATCGTAGTCCGCCTTCTTCAAAAATCCGTCGAGCGGAGAGAAAGCGCCGTTCATTATCATCTCCAGGTCGCAGAGCTGGCGGTCTGTCAGCGCGAGTTTTTTAAGCCCTTTGGCCTTTTCCTGAAGCTCCTTTAGTTCGTCGTCCTTAAGGAGCCTCTCCTGCAGATGCCCCCCGTGCGGTTCTATGATCGTCGTCATTCAACTTCCTCCCTTATCCTCTATTTTTTTTCGTTATTATAATTGTCTTCTTGTCGGCGCTACGACCCCTTGGGTCTGCGCGCCGCCAATCTACGCGTGCCCGGCAGCCGATCTCTTTGCCGATACCATGAAGAACGGGTTGTGGAGATCTTCCTTATTGTATCTTAATCTAAATCCGTCCAGGTCCATAACCTCGCCGCCCGCGCATTCGACTACTGCCTGGGCCGCCGCCGTGTCCCATTCCATGGTGGGAGATAACCGAGGGTAGACATCGGCCTTGCCCTCGGCCACCAGACA
>CBDVCO010000043.1:0-14948 GCA_965372515.1 uncultured bacterium
GCTCATGCGCCTTGCAGCTAACCGCTCTTCGCGAGCTGAGTGCGACAATATACGATTGACTCGACACTGATGTCACACCATCTGGTTCAACTCGAAGATAGGCAAGAGAATCGCCAAAACTATAAAGCCCACCACAAAACCCATTATCAGGATCAGCACCGGCTCGACAAGAGCGAGCATCCTCGCGACCGATGTCTCGAAGTTCTTGTTATATGTCTCCCCGGCCCTTAGAAGAAGTTCGTCCAGCTTTCCGCTCTGCTCGCCTACGGAGGTCATGTGAACCAGAAGACCGGGCACGGCCGTATTGGCGAAGCTCTTTGAAAGCGTGCTGCCCTCGGTCACCTCAATGATCGAATTCTCCAGAACCTTTGTAAATACCTCATGATTGAGTACCCTCTTTGTCATATCGAGGGCCTTTAAAAGAGGCACCCCGCTCTCAAGCAAACTCCCTAATGTAGACGCGAGACTGGCCGAGTAGAAAGTACTTAGGAGCTTACCCATGACGGGGAGCCTGAGTATTAGTTTGTCTTTATAGGCCTTGCCGCGCCTGGTTCTCACAAAGCTTCGGCCAATGAAATACGCGGCTACAAGAAAAATAATTATAGCCGGCCAGAAGGTCTTAAGTATATAGGTAATGCTCAAGAGCACCACCGTAATGAACGGGAGCGCCTGGCTCTGGTCCTCGAATATTATTGTAATCTTCGGCATAACGAAGAGCAGGAGAAAGGTAAGCACACCGCATCCGACGAGCGTCATCAGGGCCGGGTAAATAAAGGCGGTAATGACCCTGCTCCTTATCGCCGCCATGGCCTCCAGGTAGTCGGCCAACCGCAAGAGCACACGGTCAAGCCTTCCGCTCGCCTCGCTCGCATCTACCATGCGGTGGTAGACCTCCGGAAATATGTCCGTGTGGGCTGAGAGCGCCTTTCCAAACCCCACCCCCTCGGCGACCTTCTCTTTGATGTCAACGAGGCTCGCCCTGAGCGAGCGGTTCTCTTCCTCATTGATAAGAAAATTTAAGGCCTCGAAGAGCGCCACCCCGGCCTCAAGCAGTGTGGCTATCTGGCGGGTGGCGGCGGCAAGCTCCATTAAAGAGACCTTCCTTGAGAAACCAAACCTCCTTACCGCCCTGAGCGTGAAGCCTTCACCTTTGCCGGCAAGGGTGAGTTCCTTTGGAAATACCCCGTCGCTCTTAAGCGAGCTTGCGGCCTCCTTGAGGCTAAGCGCCTCGACCTCCCCGCGGACTCCCTTTCCATCCGCGTTATACGCCTTATAACGAAAGACCGGCATTGTCAATATTCCTCAATTGCAGTAATCAGTGTGAAAGCGTGACCCTTATGACCTCATCCAGGCTTGTGATACCCGCCGCCACCTTGTCGAGGCCGTCTTGTCTAAGGCTCCTCATGCCCGCCTTGACAGCAAACTCCCTTATGGTTGTGGCGTCGGGATTTTTTAAGAGAAGCTTCTTCATCTTATTATTCACCGGCATAAACTCGAATATGCCTGTACGCTCAACATAGCCGATATCAAAGCACTGTGCGCAGCCTCTGCTCCTGAAGATGCTATTTGGCGGCGACACCTCATGGCTCGTAAAGAGCTCTATCTCCTCCTTACCCGGCTTGTAAGCCTCTTTACAATTGGTACAGAGTACCCTTACGAGCCTCTGGGCAAGGACGGCACTAAGCGAGGTGGAGAGCAGAAAGGTCTCTATACCCATATCCACGAGCCTCGTTACGGCGCTCGGCGCGTCATTCGTATGGAGTGTTGAAAGGACCAGGTGGCCTGTGAGAGAAGCCTGGATCGCGATATTGGCCGTATCGGCGTCCCTGATCTCACCTATCATAATGACGTCCGGGTCCTGTCTGAGTATCGACCTCAGGCCGTTAGCAAAATCCAGGTCTATCTTCGGGTTGACCTGAATCTGCCCAACCCCGTTTATCTGATACTCGACCGGGTCCTCCACGGTTATGATATTTCGCTCGTCTGAATTAATCGAATTAAGGCAGGCGTAAAGGGTAGTGGTCTTACCGGAGCCCGTTGGGCCCGTGACGAGCACTATACCGGAGTTATGGGCAAGGAGTTCCTTCAGGTTCTTGACAAGGGGGGAGGCAAGCCCGGCGTCGGGCAGCTCAACAAGCCCCCCACCTCTGTCGAGCAGTCTCATGACCACCCTCTCCCCAAAACTCGTAGGCACAATGGAGACGCGAACATCCACATCCTTGCCTGCCACGAGTATTCTGATCCGCCCGTCCTGCGGCAGTCTTTTCTCGGCGATATCGAGATTCGCCAGGATCTTCACCCTGCTTATCAGGGCCTCCTGGACTATCTTTGGCGGCGAAAGTATTGTATAGAGTATCCCGTCTTTTCTAAAACGCACGCTCACGTTGCGCTCGTAGGGCTCTATGTGAATATCGCTCGCCTTTTCTTTTACGGCCTGAAAGAGGATAGAGTTCAAGAGCTTGATTATAGGGGCCTCGTCGGTAAGCTCCAACAGGTCTTTGGGCTCATCCCACTCGTGCAGGATCATCTCTAATGTCTCCTCTTCCTCTATCTCCGCCACGACCTCTTGAGCCGAGCCCGAGAGCCTCTCATAGTACCTGTGTATTGCGTCGAGGAGTTCCTCTTTGGAAACAAGCTGCGGTGAGACCGGGAGCTTTAAGAGCCTGCCTATGTCGCGCACGGCATTAAATGATTCAAGAGAGGCCATGGCGACATTCAATTTTCCGTCCTCTTTGGAGAGCGGGAAGACGAGATTGTCCTTTACAAAGTGGAGCGGCAGTTTCTCAACCAGGCCCGTGTCTACATCCGCGTCTTCTATACGCTCTTTAAAAGGTAGGCCGAACCTGGTGGCAACGTCACTGACCTCTACCCCGGCCGCGGGATCGTCCATACTATTATCAAAAGTCATCTTCGTCTTCCCCTATTCTCTTATTGCGGAGTTCTTCTTTCTTGTTCTCTTTGATCCTATACTCTATTTCATTCTTAAGGTCCATTGCCTGGCTAAAGACACGTTCCTTTTCTTTCCTCAACCTGTCCAGATCATCGAAGTCGTCTATTATAGTAGGCGTCAGGAAAACTATCAGGTTGGTCCTCTCCTTCTTGTTGGACTTGAACTTAAAGAGATAGCCGAGTATCGGTATGTCTCCGAGCAGAGGGACCTTGCTTACGTTGTCCGACCTCTTTTCCTGAATAAGCCCCCCTATCACTATCCTCTGTCCGTCCTTTACCACTACCGAGGTCTTCGCGCTCCGCTTGGTGGTAATAATATCCGAGGCCTCGGCCCCGCCTACCAGAGCGGTCGGGGCCACCGCGCTTATCTCCTGATAGATATCGAGCTTGACGTAGCCCCCGTCGCTGATCTGGGGAGTTATCCTGAGCGTGATGCCGACGTCCTTCCTTTCTATGGACTGGAGGACCGGCTGGCCGGTAGTGCCGCTCTCCCTTTCAAACTGGCTGAGGAAAGGCACGTTCTCGCCCACTATTATCTCCGCCTCCTTGTTGTCGCTCGTAAGGATATGCGGAGTGCTTAGAACGTTGATCACGTCCTTGAATACCTCCAGGGTGAAGAGACCCGCAAGCCCCGGCACCGATATATCTATAACGGTGCCGTCGGGCTGCGTTACGGGGACGGTCATGAAATTGGTAATGCCGCCGATAGTAAGGCCCGCGAGACCGGTTAAGATATTCTCTATGGCCGAGGCATCTATATTGCCCACGCCGCCTATAACGAGAGGCTTATTGTTACGCTCGCTCATGACGCGCCACTTGGTACCGGCTTTAAGCGCCTTGTTGATGGATACCTCCATTATCATAGCCTCGACAAAGACCTGCTTGGGGCGTTTGTCGAGTTCTTTGATGATCTCCACAAGGCTTAGATAATCGTCGTGGGAGGCCTGGATTATCAAAGAGTTGGTCGGGGTATAGGGCGTTACGGTTATCTCGCCGCCAATACGCGCCACACCCTGTATTGGCTTGGCGGGAACACCCGGCCCTCTCGCCCCCTTTGCCGCGCTCTTTCCTTCCTTCCCCAGGACGTCGAGGTCACTCAAGACCCTTGCGACCTCTTCGGCGTCCGCGTTCTCAAGATGGTAGACATTTATCCCGGATTTGGTCTGCGGGGTCTGCACATCGATAAGGGATATGAATTGCCTGGTTCTCTTCTTCTCCGCTTCGCTACCGTAGATTATTATGGCGTTCAGCCTCTCGTTTGCCACAGGAGAGGGTGTGCCGCCCCGGGCGGAAATGCCTCCAATACCCTTTGGCACGGGCACCATGCGCCCTATCTTCCTGCTCTGGAGAATCTCTATCACCGAGGCGGGCTCCGCGTATCTAAGCAGTACTAGCTCCGGCGGAGATTTGCTCCGCGCTACGTCCACGCTCCGGATAATCTTCAAGACCTTTTCGATATTCAACGATGTGTCGAGTATGAGGAGGGAGTTACTCTCCTGGAACGGCGCAATAAAAGCGTTCTTGGAGACGAGCGGGCGTATGAGGGCCACAAGTGCCGAGGAGTTGATAAACTCAAGCGGGATGACCCTGGCCACATATCTCTCATCAGCCCTGAGCGCCTCCTTTTCCGAACGGACCTCAAAGTTCTCGCCCTTTAACGAGGAAAGCGGGATGACCTTATAGGTATTGCCCGTGCTGATTATAGTATAGCCCTTGAACTCAAGCACCGAGACAAAGAGGTTGAAGGCCTCGTCTTTGGTAAGCTTATCCGGCGAATATATTGTCACCTTTCCCCTCAAGCGCTCGTCGTATATGAAGCTATCACCTGTAAGATCGCTTATGAACTTGACGAGTACCGGAAGCTCGGCATCGACCAGATTGACGAGCACCTTTCCTTCCTCTATGCTCAGGCTGTTCCCTTTGGCCCCGCCGCCCCCGGCCGGTCCCGCCCGTCCCGGGGCCGGAAGGCCAAGCATTAGAACAAGGAGCACAATAGCGAGCGATGAAAACTTTAAAACGTGAGTGCCCGCCTCTTTCACCGTAATTTGATTTTCCATAGGTCGCATCACCTTATCTCGTAGTTAAGTTTCGTAGGCTTGCCGCCTCTTAATATATCGAGTGAAATATTGGTCTCTCCACCGAGACCGCTTAAAAGCTGTATCCCCTTTTCCGGGGAGTCTATGGCAAAATCGTTTACCTTTAAAAGTATATCCCCGCTCCTTAGCCCTATAAGGGCGAAGACCCCCGAGCGCTGGACAGAGCTCAACCGAAAGCCCTGTGTCTTACCGTTCACCCTGTATGGCAGGATCCTCGCCTGCGTAAGCATATTACCCGTATCGGAAAGCGCCTCGGCGAGCGCCCTCTTGTCTATGGCCCACTCCCTTTCGCCGACCCTCCGGGCAAGCGCCCTATCCCCCGCACCACCTATTGGAAAGCCGCTCCCGCCACTACCCATGGAAGAGCCAAAAGGGCCCCTGGACCTTGCAAAGCGGCTCCCGGGTGCACTCCCCCCCTCCATCTTCGAAACTTCAGGCATATGAAGCTTGTAACTCTTCCCGGACTGGACAATAGTCACCGTCATCCTGTCCACATACTTCAGGCGGCCGACATTAAAGACCCGGTCGCCGACCTTGAAGATATCCTGTTTATTGCTCTTCAATTCCTTAAAGAGGCCGTATCCCTCGTCCTTGGAGGCGCCTACAACGGTCCCGACGAGAGAGATGCTCTGGAGCGTATTGCTCCTCGGCACATCCCCCTTCCCCACGGCGGCGGTAGTGCCAAGCAGATCAAGCACGCCTGCCGGGGCAAAGAGTGTGCCCTCGACAATAGGGGCATATTCAGCGAACCGTGCGCCTCCTTGAACTCCAAGGCCTGTACTAGCCGCCGGGAGCGCGCTTTGTATTGGCTGGAGCACTGTATACCTGGAGGTGACGACCCCCCTTACGAAGAGCGCAAAGGCGACTATTACTGCTATGCCGAGCGCGATATTTATATATTTTGCAATACTGTCATTCATCAAAATAACCTTAAATGCTCCCTTACTGAGCGGACCTGGTAACGAGTATGACCTGAACGGTAACGTCAAGAAGATCCGGGTTTTGAAAGTGGCTCTTCATTGAAAAGTCCCTTACGAGAAGCAGGTTCTTATATCCATTTATCTTGTAGAGGAGGTTAACGACCTGATTGAGCGTTACCCCCTCGATCTCCACCTGAACCCCTTTCTCCATATATCCGTTCACCAGCCCATTTTCCAGGGGCTTAAAAGATGTGATCTTCTTTTGAAGGCCGAGCTCAAAGCCTATCTCTTCAATAACCGTACCGGTTGAACCTTCGACTCCGGGGATTAGGAGCTTGTTCCTCAAATGGCCGATCGAGGCCATATCCCTCTTAAATTCGCTTACCATGCTGTAAAACCTGCTTAGCTCGGCCTTGCTTTGCATAAGCATTCTCTCCTTTTTTGAGGCAATGGAACTGGTAAGCACCATAAAGATAATTACGGCCCCGACGAGCAACCCGGTCCATACATAGGACGACCCCCTTATAAACCCCAGGCCCACCGGATCATACCATCCTATAGACTTTACTCTCTTTAAAAACTCCACCTAGCCCTCCCCCTCAAGTGTCAGGGCGATTGAAAAGCTAACCCCTCCGGTCGAGTTTTTCTTGACGTCGGTGAGCGAGATATCCTTAAAACCCGGCATTGCCAGAAGCGTATCTTTAAATTTATCGGCGCTATCAAAGCTCCTGGTCTCGCCCCTGGCCACTACTCTCTCAGAGTGCATCTTTATCTCAAAGAGCCTTAGCTTGTCGTCTGTACCAATTGCTCCCGCGCCCCTGCTAAGCCCCTTAAATATTTCGAGCACATCTATGCCGCCTCCGACAAAGGCCTTCTCCTCACTAAGCTCCTTTAATTTAATTTCCATCTGGTAGAACGGGTCTACGGCGCTCTCATCAGTAAAGAGCTCTTGATAGGCGCTCCCAAGGGCCGCTTCTACTTTAACCAGCTCTGTGTCCGTACTCGAAAGTCTCGAAAAAATATTGGCACCCCAGAAAAAGGTCAAAAGAACAATAAGCACAGTTGCTATCCTAAAGCTCCTCTTCGTAGACTCAAATACCCTCTTATCGACAAACTGCCCCTTCCTGAGGTTCATCGGATCTTTCTCGAGTCCTTCCATATAAAGGCTTGAAAGGGCCCTGGTCCCGATTTCGGCGTCAGTATAGGACACGGCGTCCTGAGCGCTCTTTGGATCAAGCGCCTCTAACCAGCCCAGCGCCTTCCGGGTAGAGTAGAATCTCTCCACTTTGATCCCGTCGCTTTCGAGTGCGGCGAGAGCGAACTTTAAATCCATAGGGCCGCTTATATAGCTGTAGAGAGCCGGTTCCAAGTCCCTTATGACAACGATCGAAGTATTGTCTATTAGTGCGGCCGTACCCCCGCCCTCATCCCCATGGAGGGTGCGCAGCAATCTATCCTTATAGAGTAGAGAGAGGCCAATGAAACTTGGGGCGATACCCAGGGCCTCAAAAGACTCTATCGCGCGCTCTACCACCCTCTTCTCGACACTTACGGCCAGGGTCCTATTACCGACCAGAGGAAGTGAGCCGATAACATATTCCTCAACCCTGCCTATAAAAGAGTCGGAGAGCTCAAAGGGCAGGACATCCTCCACCTTGCTCTTTTCAGTAAACGGGAGTGTAATTACCCTGAGGCTCGCTGAACTTGGCCAGAGGCCGAGAATTACACGTGAAAAATCCTTAAAGCCCTCCATCTCCATATCGTCAAGGAGCGTTGTCATCGCCTCGGGAAGGCCCTCGCCCATCGGGGTCTCATAGGCGCGCGAACGCGTCTCCCCTGAATCCGGACTCAAGACGAGCGTATGGATCGACTCGTCCGTAATATCCACTATCAATACGTCCCCTGCCATTACCTCTCCCTCCAAAAGAGCTTTTTGTTTTCATTGCCAAGCTCTACCACGCTCTCCACCTCTCTAATCGCCTCATTGGCCGTAGCCCTCACTGATATCCTAAAGGTATCGCTCTTAACGGTAATAAGGGTTACATCTATCGACTCAAAGCCGTCAACCTTGTTTATTTCGTTAATTGTCTTAAAAGGGCTCTTGGTCCTGCGCTCGATCACCGCGTCGGCAATATCCCCCGACAACTCCTCCGTAAGAGCCATAAGGACCTCCCTGGGCGCGTTATTGATATTTACAAGGCCGTCGCCATAGACAGTAACAAAGGGCCTTAATTTGTCCATCACATCCGGGGTATACCCCTTGACCAGCGAAAGCTCCCCGACATGATCAAAAGGAGCGCCCTTGCTCTTATACGGGTACTTTCTTCGCATATAATAGTCATAGTCCTCTGCTCCCAGGGTGCGGGGCTCTTCGTCTTTATCCGCCCAGTCCGCCGCAGTCGAAGCCAGCTCTTCTTCAAGCTCCAGGACCTTGAGAAGCCTCAGGTAGAGAGGGTAGAACTTATCGTGTTCTTTCCCGTCCTTTTTGATGATCGCATTTACAGAGACCCGCGCCCGCTCATCAACGACCCCGATGGTAATCAGGTTCTCGTCAACGGGTATGGTAATCCTCTCTTTCTCGTCTATATATGTATAGCTATCCTCTGTCGTTTCCTTTATGCCCGCGCTTGCGAGTTCAACGCCCCCTTCAGCAAGAAGCCCGGCGTTCTGGGCGTCTACAAAGAGCCCGGTCATCGACTGATGGAGATGGACCGCGTAGACTATCTCCGTTATGACAACCACCAGAAGTGCCGTGATCATAAGGGTAATCACAAGGGCTATGCCGCTTTGCGCCTCTCTCGCACCGAGAGTTTTAATCATCTTCTTCAAATTGCCTGCCCCCACTCTCTCAAACTCCAGCTCCCATGATCACCCTTACGATCGATGAAAAGGACTGGAGGCTTTCACCGTCTCTAAGCGTTAACTCTATCTTCACCGCCGCCGGAAGCTTATTCTCGCGCGAGGCGTCCCAGCCTTTTACCCACTGCTTACCGTCAAAAAAACTTAAAGCAAAGCTCTCCACATTCTCTAAAACCATCGCCGCATAGCCCTCTTTTTCTTCTCCGTAAGGGTTCCAGCGCGCCTTAAATAAGACCCCCGTGTCGCTTGCGCCCTCCCCGTCGCCTGTACCCTGCTCGACATAGTAGCGTACGGCGACAAGCTCGGAGGCAGGGCTCCTACCCTTGCCGATAATGGGGTAGCCAAACCAGGTAAATCCAAGAGAGCTTAACTCTTTGCCCCTTCGCCCGAAAATCTCGCTCTCAAAGAGAGTCCTCTCGTTCGTCTTTTTATAAAAGGACGAACGCAGCTCGGTTGAGACTACATCCATAAAGCGCCTTATTTGCCGTGTGTGCTCCAGTTCGCTTTCGACCCTCATCTGGGAGCCCGAGACCGAAAAGAAAGCAGTATAAAGACCGACCAGGAGAGCGCTCATAATGGCGACGGCCAGGAGAAGCTCGAGAAGCGTAAAACCGCTATCGTTATTTAGGCGCGCGCTCTTCAAAGCCCCTCCTCATATGTCTCTATCTCTACAAAGTCGCCGTCGTTCCAGACAACTGTAACAAGGACCTTCTTTATACCGGGCAGAAGATAGTCCTCTCTGGCGTACTCCCAGCTAAAGCGCTCAAAGCCCTCACGGAACTCCCCCTTCCGGGTCTGTGGCGGGCCAAAGAGCCTCGTCTCCTCGTACTTCTCTCTGGCCAAAAAAGTGGCGACCACCTTGTCCCTGTTCTGCTCTACCGCCCCCAGGTGAAAATTGAGGCTCGTTATGACTGTCGCCACAACGCCTGAAATGATGGCGAGCGATATCATGACCTCAAGCAGGGTAAAGCCCCTGGTGCCCTCTTTAAATGCGTCCTTCAACGATCTTGACCCTGCCTGAATACGGGTTATAGTCAATGGTAAATAGGCTCCCACTCTGGCTTATATGCAGGCTAAAAGGCTCGGCCCCGTAAACCGGATTGAAGAAGAGATCGACCTCTCCCTCGTCGACAAGCCCAAGCCCCGCCACCTGAATATCCTCGACAACCGTCCTCTTATCGAGTGTAACGCCCCTCAAGTTCTTATCCTTCTCGGCCTTAAACTCTATGCCGTCTCTACTCGACTCCACCTCTATGCGGTTCGCCTCGGCATCCTTCTTGCCGGGCACCACAAGGACCTTGTAATAGGTCTTTCTTGTAGTCGCCGATTCATCGAGAAAACGAAAGAGACCGGCGAGCTTTCGCGCGTCGTTCTTCAGCGTATAGTCGCTTAAATGGGGGATCTTCGGAAATGAGATCAGGAGAATGGCGCTAAGTACCGCAACGACAAGGACGACCTCGATAAAGGTCATGCCCTTAGCGCCTCTTGGGAGTACGGCCTTACGGCCGGTTACCGGAGAATCTTTAGTCGATCTCCCAATTGTTGATATCCACATCAAAATCCGCTCCCCCTTTTACGCCGTCGGCGCCATAACTCAAAAGATCATAGTCGCCATGGAGACCGGGAGAGAGATAGAGAAATGGGTTGCCCCAGGGGTCGCTTGGAATGCTCTTCTTTTCCAAATAACCCCCTTTATGCCACTTTCTGGGAACCGGGTTTTTCTTTGGCTTCTCCACCAGGGCAATTAGACCCTGGCTGGTGGTCGGGTATATGCCATTGTCGAGCTTGTACATCTTGAGCGCTGTCTCAAAATTCCTTATCTGTACCTTACCCTCCGTTACCCTGGACTCGTCTACCCTGCCTATGAGCCTCGGAGCTATTATTGCGGCGAGAATCGCGAGTATCACGATAACCACCATAATCTCAATGAGGGTAAAGCCGCGCTGAGTACCTGTTGCTCCCTTAAAATAAACCAAATTGCTTCTGATACTGCCTGGCATAATCTTTATCTCCATCTTCCAAGCCCTTCTCCGTCTCTAAAGATAACGGTCTAATCTGGTTATACGTTTCAGATCGCCTGAGTCTTCGAAATTTGCCGGCTTTATGTAAAAAAACCTGTCCAGGAAAGACACTCCAAATGGATATCCGGGCGGGCTGTGAAGCGGGGCGGCTTAAAGGGAATAAAGCATTGAATTATCTATCTTTTTACTAGTCCTGAGGGGCTTCTCCCGCCTCTTCCCCTTTAATGAGATGAACGTCGTGCTGCGGGAAGGGGATCGATATCCCTTCGGCGTCAAAGCGTTTCTTTATGCTCTCGTTTGTATCACAGAGCACGTTTAAGTAGTCAGAAGAATTGACCCAGGCCCGGACCGCGAAGTTCATGCTGCTCTCGGCGAGCTCTACAAGCCCTATAAAACACGGCGGGTCTTTCAGTATCCGCGTGTCCTTTGAGATGATATCCTCGATCACGCCCTTTGCATGGTCTATGTCGTCATTATAGCCGATACCAAATACCATATCGACGCGCCTGGTGCCGGAGGTGGAGAAGTTCGTGATATTTCCCGATACGAGAGAGCCGTTGGGCACTATGATTATCTTATTGTCCGGTGTCTTTAGCCTGGTAGTAAATATCTGCATCTCCATAACAGTACCCTTCACACCGGCGCCTTCGATAAAGTCGCCGACCTTGAAGGGATGAAACATTATCATCAAAAAACCCGCAGCGAAGTTCGATAGAGAGCTTTGAAGAGAGAGCGCAACGGCAAGCCCCGCGGCGCCGATGATGGCGATAAAGGATGTCGTCTGTATGCCGAGCTGCCCGAGTGCCGCGAGCACAACGAAAGTGAGTATGACAATATACGAGAAGTTTACGGCAAAGCTGATGATCGTCGGGTCAACCGAGGCGCGCGTCAGGAGCTTACGCGTTATACCCCTGGCGATCTTCGCTACCCAGCGGCCCAGAATAAAGACTACGATGGCCGCCAGGACCTTCAGCCCGTAGAGCGCGAGATAGTTCTTTAAAAATGGAAGAAAGTTTTCAAAGTCCATGTCTTTACCTTTTTAAGCCTGGAGAGGTTTTGTTCTATTATAGTGTGTGTAGTTCAAAATTACAACCACACTAGTGTGGTTTTTATCCGCGCTACCGGGCCCTTAGATTTACGAACTGCTATAGTACGCGGCGTAGCCTTTATTACATAATATGCTACTGCTCGTCTCTGGCCCTGTGTTTGGCATTGATCATATCCCTGTGCGAGACGTGAAGGAGATCGGCGATCTTACGGACAAAATATTCCTCGTGCTTCTCCATTTCAGCATCCGCGAAGACGACCTGCCAGAGCAGTTCTATTACGTGTAGCTTCCTTTCGTATGAAAAGCCCTTATTGATAAGGTGCGTAAACTGATAAAAACTTACCGCCTCCCGCACCTCTTCCTCGGCCATAGCGATAAGCTCATCGGTCTCATCATCTGTAAGCGAAAAGGTAGTGCGTATAGCGCGAGTTATCAGATCGGTTTCAACGGGACTTATCACGCTATCGGCCCTGGATATCTCAATCAGGAGCGCCGCGGTTGCGAGCATCAACGCGTGGTCGCTCACCTCCTTTGAGGTGACGCCCTCCGCGGGGTTGATGCGCTTATTAAAGAAACGCTCTATTGTCTTGATCATTGATTTTATTTACCCTCCTTTAATCAGGGCTCTGAAAACGCAATGCTCGGAGCAAACATTTCATCGTCTTTTGATAAACCTATGCGCCCTTGCATTAGCAACCGCTCGTACCACTTATCAAAATTGGGTTCTCCTAACTCCGGACCGAGCCCATGTTTAGCCAGCTTGGCAACAAACCTTTTCTTTCGTTCTGGCGGAATGGTGATATCGGATTCCGAACCGTATATAGCAAGCCAATCCCTGCGGATTTGCCCAAAGGACATCGGATGCATGGACTCCTGATGAATAAGACTCATCTTTGCGGAAAAACCTGCAACCATTAAAAATACAAATGCACAACAAATAAAAGCATACCGAGAAATCTTTGCAAATTCAACCAGGATGGAAGCGACAAATATGCAATAAAAGGAAATTGCAAAGAAGAGAAGATTAGGGCGATCATTTATAATGCCCGGCAAACACGCAAAGAGAACAAATAGAAGCCACATTAGAAATTTGTACCTGTCATTCATCTTCAGAACAAATATAGAAATTATAAGCAAGACGACAAAGAAGGCAAGAAAGAGTTCCGGTATCGTCCCGGATTTACCCGCTAAAGATACAGTCGAATAGAACATACCCCATACCTTAAGCAATGAATCAAAACCTATAATGAAACCCTCTGCCTCTGGCAAGACCATTGCCCTCCACCACCAGAAAATGACAAATATTATAAGCAGAATTACTGTATATAGGGCTATGCTCTTATAAAACTCGAAGAACCTCTTGGTGTAAATTGCATAGGCTGTGCCAAGAAGCACAAGGACGGGATAGACTGATAGCGAGTCTTCACGTGTCAATAAACAGAGTGCGGCAAAGACAAGCGAAGCCGCCAGGAAAAAATATTTTCGATAATCTATATACAAGAGTAAAAGCAGCGCGGAGACTACGAAGAACAGCCCCTGGAGTATATGAACCCCGTCGGAAATCCATACAAAATGGTACATGCTGTACCTGGCACATAAAATAAGTATCCCGGCCAGAATGGATACGTACCAGGAAATTCCGAAACGAGATGTCAGGCAGCCCAATAGAATCAAATATATGGAAAAAAGAAAAACAAGAAAAATCCGGTGAGATGCAACCGATTCACCAAACAGTACCGCGCGGGTGTGATTAAATATTGCCGTAAGAGGACGAAAACCTGCCGTTTCCATCTGGTCCAGGTCCCAATGTCCGGAAAATACACTTAACAATTGCGATCCGGAATATCTTTGAATCAAATGGATGTCATCGTAGTTCCAATCATAGTCTAACGACTGATAAGAGAGGAGCAGGCCTAGCACCATATACACAAAGAAAGAGACCAAAAATACTATAGCCCATCGGTTAGCCCATCCTTCCCCTGCTGTAGGGGTGTCATTAAACATAGACCTTAAGAGACGACCGTACTCCATCATCTAGCCATGACCCCTTTTTTATATCCAATTCTCAGGGAGATTATTTGACCCAGCCCTCTTAGAGAAAACTTGATCAACTTCCACTTGGCGATTGAGACAACTCCGGTCTTTCTTTCATAATGAGTCACGGCTACATTTTTCATCTTTACTCTTCTTTTCTTTGCCAATATGGAAATCAAAATATTTGGCGCCAGAGCATTTTTATCTACATCCTTAAGAAGCACATCAAGGACCTCTTTCCTTATGAGCCTGAAGGGACAATTTGCGTCTTTGAGCCATACTCCAAAAAGAATCAAGTTCATAAGACGAATTATCTTTGTTAAAAGCAAACGGGGCAGGGGGTCGTGCCTGATCTTACGAAATCCAAGTATAAAATCGTAGTCGTCCTTTAGAGCATATAATTTCCAGAAATCCTCAGCCTCAAATTGATCGTCACTGTCAACCTGAAACACATATTCTTTTTCAGCGGCCTCATATCCCATGCGTATAGCTTTGCCATGGCCGCCGTTAACAGAGGGCTGAAGGACTTTCAATTGAGGAAATTCACTACTTAATTTTTTTAAAATTTTATACGTATCGTCTGTACTGCGATCATCAATTGCTATCAATTCCGAATCACTAATTTTAGAAATTATATCGCCACAGTAAATCCTGACGACCTTCTCTATGACATCTTCTTCGTTATAACATGGTATTACTATAGAAATTGACATTCCTAACTCCCCCAGACCTTTTCAGGCACCCCATCTAATATGAAATCAACAGCTTCCATGCCCATCTTAAACGAATGGTCCATATTCCCGACCTCATAACGCCAGGCTCCAAAACGGCCCCTTGAAAAGATATCTCTTTCCATCAAAAAAGGCTGAACAGCATTTAAAATATCGTCCCGATCTATACTTGGGACCGGATATGCATAATCCACATCTATCAGGTGCCTGGAAATTTCCTTTGAAGAGACCTCTTCGGTAATTACACCTTCTTCTAAAAGGCCTCTTTTCGTCAAATCAATGATCTCTTC